>NZ_JAHBCX010000032.1:0-66357 GCF_019955895.1 Pseudomonas sp. GL-B-12 | reverse complement strand
ACTACGCAGGCACTGGTGATACTGGCCCGCAAACTTGCCCGGATCGTATTTGCACTGCTGAAAGGGCAGAGCGAATACCAACCAAAAGCAGGTTGAGGGCTTTCCCTCAACCATAGAATCTCCCACATTGGATCTCCAGTGCGACAAAGATCCCTGTGGGAGCGAGCTTGCTCGCGATGACGGATTCAGCAACAGCGCAAAATTAGAACCTTGATCCCGGCTTGGAGAGAAACGCCAACTCCTCAGCCGTAGACTCCCTTCCCAACACCGCATTGCGATGCGGAAACCGCCCAAACTGCGCAATCACCCTCTGATGCCGCTCGGCATAGTCCAGGTAATCGCTGAACAGCGCCCGATCAGTCTCCGGCTGCTGCGCCACCAGTTCGATATAGCGCGAGACGCCTTCGTTCTGCACCGCGAGGTTCTCGCTGTGCTCGAACACAAGGTAGATGAACACCCGCTGAATCGGCTGCAACTGCCGATCGAAATCCGCAGCAATGCCCTGGGCCACCAGCTTTTGCGCACGAAGATCGCCTGCAAAGGCTTTGGGGGTATCGCGAAAGATCATTCGCGGGATTTGATCGAGCAACAGCACCAGGGCCAGCCAACCTTCGGGACGTTGCATCCACTCGGTCAATCCGCCGGCCAGTGCCTGCTCGGCCTGGTCCCCGAAACGCTCGCGCGCTTCGAGGTCCTGGCTGTCGCGCTTGCCAAACCATAACTTGCCCTTCTGCGCCGCCACTTCCCTCGCTGACCCGGAACTCCCGAACCACCAATCAAGCAACGACTGCCAGGGCGCGGTCATGGTTTATTCCTTGTGGTAAGCCGTGACGCGGGCAACTTCTTCTTTCGAGCCGAGGAACACCGCAACACGCTGGTGCAGGCCTTCCGGCTGGATGTCGAGGATGCGCTGGTGGCCGTTGGTGGACGCGCCGCCCGCTTGCTCCACCAGGAACGACATCGGGTTGGCTTCGTACATCAGGCGCAGTTTGCCCGGCTTCGACGGCTCGCGGCTGTCGCGTGGGTACATGAACAGACCGCCGCGGGTCAGGATGCGGTGCACGTCTGCCACCATCGCGGCGACCCAGCGCATGTTGTAGTTCTTTTTCAGCGGGCCTTCATCGCCTGCCAGCAATTCGCCGACGTAGCGCTGTACCGGTGCTTCCCAGTGACGCTGGTTGGACGCGTTGATGGCGAATTCCTGGGTGGCTTCAGGAATGGTGATGTTTTCGTGGGTCAGGACGAAGCTGCCCATTTCACGGTCAAGGGTGAAGCCTTTCACGCCGTCGCCCAGGGTCAGGATCAGCATGGTCTGCGGACCGTAGATCGCATAACCGGCGGCCACTTGCTGGGTACCTGGCTGCAGGAAAGCCTTTTCATTCAAGGGCTCGTTCTGGCTCAGGTATTCGTTCGGGCAACGCAGTACCGAGAAGATGGTACCGACCGGGGCATTGATGTCGATGTTCGACGAACCGTCCAGCGGGTCGAATACCAGCAGGTACGCGCCTTTCGGGTATTTGCCCGGGATCTGGTAGGCGTTGTCCATTTCTTCGGACGCCATGCCGGCCAGGTGACCGCCCCATTCATTGGCTTCGAGCAGGATTTCGTTGGAGATCACGTCGAGCTTCTTCTGTACTTCGCCCTGGACGTTTTCAGTGCCCATGCTGCCCAGAACGCCACCCAGGGCGCCT
The DNA here is from genome assembly GCF_019955895.1 of Pseudomonas sp. GL-B-12. Taxonomy (NCBI): domain Bacteria; kingdom Pseudomonadati; phylum Pseudomonadota; class Gammaproteobacteria; order Pseudomonadales; family Pseudomonadaceae; genus Pseudomonas; species Pseudomonas sp. GL-B-12. Next base: position 64,666 of record NZ_JAHBCX010000032.1, on the reverse strand, counting down.
TTGGACACGGCGTGGTTGATCTCCTTGCAGGCACGCGCCACCACTTCGATCAGGAAGCGCAGATCGGCAGGAGTGTTGTTGCTGCGGGTCTGCTCAATCAAATAGCGACTCAAGGTAACGCGGGACATGGAAGGCTCCGGTGGAATGGGGGGGCTAAAAACCCGCGCAGTTTAACGCGAGTCGGGGCGCATTTCCTCCTATCAGACGTGATCGGCTGAAGAGAGTTCATGCGCGGGGATGAGCGTAGTTGGAAATGGGCTCGATGTGAGCCTGGGAACTGCGGTCATTTCGGCATTTTCAGTGACTGGGCGAACGCTTTCGAGCAGGCTCGCACACAGGGGTACGAATTCCAACTGTGGGAGCGAGCCTGCTCGCGATTGGGTGCGCAGCACCCACTATCAGGATTTGGCTGGCGGCTTGCGCAGCAAACTGAACGCCATCGCCGCCAGGAACAAGACACTGAGCAACAGCACTGCCCACAAGCCGAACTTCTTCCACTGGGTGTCCGTCGTAGCCAGCGTTTTCTCAGTCGATGCTTTCGAAACCACCGCCCCGACATCCACCATGGCCCGGCCCAAGGTCGCAAGCTTCGCCGGGCTGTAATCCGGAATCAGCGTCGACAGCGGCAAGTTCGCCGCCTTCGCCGTCGCATTGCCCACGACCAGCGTGTAAGGCCCCGGCCCGCGCGCCAGGAACACCAGTTGCGTAGCGCGCACGGCAAACTTCAGCGTCGGCGCCTGATCACCCAGGCCGCCGCCGCGTTCGTCCACGGTCAGCTTCAATTGCTGGACGATTTGCCCTGACAGCTGCAATTGGTTTTGCACCACGTCCTGACCGTTCTGGGTCAGGCGATAGAGCAAACCGCTGCCCAACGACTGCCATGGCAGGCTGCTGTCGCGCCGGCCGGCCAGGCTCACTGGCGCCAGGCTGTTGGGCTGGCTCAACTCGACCTGCACCCGTTCGACATTCAGCCCCATCGGCAACTGCCAGGTGTATTCACCCGCCTTCACGCTGCTGCCGGCCAACCCCTGGGACCAGACCAACGGCAGCGGCAGGCTGCGGGTACTGGCGCTCTGCAGTTGCGCCGAAGTCAGTGTCGGTGCCGAATGCGGGGTGATCCACAGTAACCGCAAGTAGCGCGCCGACTGGCCCGGCAGGTTGACTTCATGCTGTTCGACCCGTTCGTCGGAAAAAATCAGGCGCGCCACCTGCCCTTCGCCCCAGGACTGCCAATGCTGCAAATCATCGCTGGCTTCGACGGTGAAACGCTGGAAGCCGTCGCGCTCGCTGGTCCAGTCGAGAATCAACTGCTGCAACGGCGCCTTGATCGCGGAAGCGTCGAGCAACCAGCCGCGCAACTCCTCCTCACCCGCTTCCAGCTGACTGGAGGGCTGCACTTCGACCAAAGTGCCGTTGGCGCTCGATTGCACCCGCACGCTCGGCGCGGTTTCAGTGGCGTCCACCGAGTTGTACAGCGCAAACCATTTCACCTCGGTCAAGGTGCGCGTTTCATTGCTCTGCGCCGACTCCCGGGCCAAGGCATAAGCCTGAACATCGCCCACGGCGTTGAACACCCGCAGATCGCTCAGGTCAGCCTGGCGTGCATTCAGTTGTACGTTCAGGGGCAGTTCAAGGCGATACCAGGGACCTTCGCCCGTTACCGACAAAGGCACTTGGGTGGTGAAGTCCGGTGGTTTTTCCTGAGCAACCACCGACAACACCACACCCATGGCAACAGCACCCAGCCAACCCAGGTTCAGCTTCTGACTCAAGACGACACTCCTTCGGATTCCGGGACCGGTTTCTCGATATCCGGCTCAGCTTCGGCGCGCTTGGGCGGCAGCGGGGCGAAATAGCCCACCACCAGCAGCAACACGCCGACTCCGATAAACGACACGATCCGCGCCAGCCCGCCGCGATTACTCAATTCGACAAAGAACAGCTTGGTCACGACCACGCCGATCAAGGCAGCGCCGATCAACCAGACTTCGCGGCGACGACGCAAATGGCCGCCGATCATCAGGCTCAGGGCCATCAAGGTCCAGACGATGGACAGCCCGGCTTGCACCTGCATCGACGCCAGCAACAGATCCAGCTCGAACGGCACTTCGCTCCAATGGTGCGCCGTACGCATTACCAATGCAGTAAAGAACACGAACAGCGAGGCACCTGCGACCCCTTGCGTGGCGATGGCAGCGTAATCCTCGCGGACCGCCAGTTGTGTCATGGCACTGCGGGACCAGACATAGACGCCGAACAGCGCAAACAACAGGCCCAGCTCCAGCGGGTTGATCAATGGCACGTAAGGCAGTGGCTCGGCGTTGCCGTCACTGGCGACATTTGCCAGCCAGAACCAGCCGAGCATCAACAACGCCAGCGGCGCGGCGGCGTATACGCGGTATTCGCGCGGATACGCCGACACCGGCCAAGGCCACGCGCGAGGTGCCGCCATCAACACCAGATAAACACCTGGCAGAATCGCCCAACCCAACCAGCGCCAGGCGTTGTATTGCTCGGACAACACCAGCAAGGCGTAACGCAGCTCCAGGGCCAACACGCCAATCAACAGCCAGCAGCCGAGCACATGGGCGACGCTCGTCACGCGCGCCGACAGCATGGGCGCCAGGCGTCGCAGGGATATGAAATGCACCACGAACACGGCAGCCCACGCCAGCCAGCCGACATTGGCCGCCGGGTGATAACGCGAGTGCCAGGCCGCCAGCAGCACCAACGCTGCTGTGGGAATCAACGCCGTGCAGAGCACACCCAGTGACGGCCATTTCAGGCGCAGCGCCAACACCGCGCACAGAGCAACACTCACGGCAGCGAGGCTCAACAACAAAGTCGCCTGCGTCGGCAACGGCGCAAAATGCAGCACTTCGATGACCCAGGCCAACGCCCACCAGCCTGCGCCCCACGCCAGCAGCGCCTGGGACAATCGCAATAGGCTCAGCCCTTCGAACGTTCCGAGCGAATGACCAATCTGCAAACGCCAGGCCCCGACCATCGCCGCCAGCCCCAACACCAGTGGCGCCCAGAATCCAGCATGAGCCAAGGGATTCAGCCCTTCACTGAACAGCGGCCCCGTCGCCAGGAATAACGCGCCACCCAACAGTTGCACAGCGAGCGCGGTGAACACGAAGGTGCGCGATGGCAGGCGCAAGCCAACCAACAACGTCAGCGCCCCGGCCAAGGCCCAACAGATCACCGTACCGTGGCTGAAGAAAAACAACGGCGCCAGCAAATAGAGAAACGCCAGCCCGAGGCACGCCAGGACTGGCAGGCCTTTCAGTTCCCAAGGCCTGATCTGTTCCGGCAAGGCTTTACGCAATTGGTAGAAGCTGAACAGCAACGCGACGCCCAGTAATAGCGCGCCTAACGGCTCGCCGCCGAGCAGGCTGCTCTCGCTGTTGTGCAACTCGCTGAGAAACGCCAGCGCCGAACCCAGTTGCAGGAGCAAGGCAAACGCCCGACCCAAGGGCCTTTGCTGACGCAGACCGAGCCAGAAGATCCCCGCGCCTTCCACCGCCCATGCCGCCGTCGTCCAGCGTGCATCGAACCCCAGCGGAATCGCCAGGCTGGCGAAGATCACGCCCAAGGCCAGGCAGGTTTCCCCCAGCAACAGCGTGCGCCCGGCCATCAGCCAACGGGCGAGCCCCATGTAAATCATGCCCAGCGCCAGGGCACTGAACGCCGTAGCGAACTCCAGATGCTGCACCAGTGCGAACTGCAAGCCGAAACCCACCAGCGGCGGACCGAACAGCAGCGTGCCGTCGACGTAGTCACCCTTGCGCGCCGACCACAGCAGCAGCGAATCGCGACTGCCCTCTGCCGGTGCATCGACCATCTCCAGCAGCTTGCGTCGGGCGAACAGCAGACCAATGGCCAGGTACATCAGGAAAAACAAAATCAGAAACGGCTCGGTACTCCACAGCAGCTCCGGCGAGTAGGAGCGCAAGCCCCAGGCGAAACCGATGCCGAAGGTGCCGCTGAGCCCGATGACATTCAACAGCCGCCAGGCCTTGAACCAGGCGATAACGAAGATGCCGGTGTTGAGCAGGGCAAAGTAGCTGAACAGCGCGACGTGGCTGCCGGCGCCGGTGGAGGCCAGGATGGGTGCGGCGAAGCCACCTAGTGCGGCAGCGGCGGCCAGCCCCAGGGAGTCCTGGGTAAGGGCGAGAATGGCCGAACAGACCGTCACCGCCACCAGCAGGCCAAACGCCGCCGAGGGATCGAGCAGCGGATGTAGGCGCATCGCGGCAAACACCGTCAGGTACAACACGGCGATCCCGGCGCCCTGCAGGATCAACGCGTAACTATTGTTGCGCGCTCGCAGCCACCAACCCAGCCCGAGCAACCCCAAGGCTGCCGCCGCAACGCCCGCGTAGCGCAGCTCAATCGGCACCACCACGCCTTCGGTGGCGTAGCGCAGCAGAAAGGCCAGGCCGAGGAACAGCAGCACCACGCCGACCCGCAGCACTGTATTGCCGCCGAACAACCAGGCGCGGGCGCGGCCGATGGCGCGATCGATGAGGTTCGGGCCACGCGGGGGGACCGGTGGTTGTGCCTGGCGAACGATCGGCTCGGCCTTCCAGGCATCGGCGGGCTGTGAGCGGTTGGTTTCGGTGGCCGCTGTGGCGAACGGTTCGAGTTCGGGCGGCAGCTCCCAGATCAACTCCGGGGCTGCGGCAGGTGCTTCATCGAGGATGCTTTCAGGTGAGACAAGTGGTTCGCGGGTTTCCGGCGTCTTGACCCCCGATGCTTCAAGCAGCGCCAGCCGTTGCTCGACCGCTTGCAGCGCTACCTGCGCCTGTTCCAGCAGGCGCTGCTGCTCCACTGCCTTAGACCCTAAACGTGCAATGCCAATAGCCTGGCCGATTCCCAATCCGAGTAACGCGCCCAGCAGTGCATCGCTGAATGACTCGTCGAGTATCCAGCCGAGCACCAGTCCTATCAGCATGAACATCCATTGCATGGTCGATATCCCTAAGCGGCCCCATCATGAGGCAAGTCCGGGTGGTACAGCGTCTGGTTCAGTCTAGTGGCCAGACACCCGGAATCCAGTGTGAGAGCAGATTGCATCTGCACCACAAGCCTGCTCCCACAGGGGATGAAGGTGGCGCTTAGTATATCGACCAAGCCCGGCAATACGGGCGTAAAACTACTCCAGTGCCTTCCAGATTTCCGTAGCGTACTCGCGAATGGTCCGGTCCGACGAGAACCAGCCCATCCGCGCCGTGCTCAACACCGCTGAACGCCACCACTCCTTCGAATCGTGCCAATGGGCTTCGACGCGCATCTGGGCGTGCCAGTAGGAATCGAAGTCGGCGCAGACCAGGAAGCGGTCGTAGTCCACCAGCGAATCGATCAACCCGGTATAACGGGACGGATCATCCGGCGAGAACACCCCGCCGCGAATCGCTTGCAGTACATCGTTCAGACGATGGGACGCGGCAATATCCGGCACCGCGCTGAACTCATGGTTCTGCTTGCGCGCCTCCACCTGCTGCGCGCTGAGGCCGAAGATGAACATGTGCTCGGCGCCGATGCGGTCGCACATTTCCACGTTGGCCCCGTCCAGGGTGCCGATGGTCAGCGCGCCGTTCAGGCCGAATTTCATGTTACTGGTGCCGGACGCTTCGAAACCGGCGGTGGAGATCTGCTCGGACAAATCCGCCGCCGGAATGATGCTCTCCGCCAGGCTGACGTTGTAGTTGGGCAGGAACACCACTTTGAGCAAGCCGCGCACGGTTGGGTCGTTGTTCACCACCCGGGCGATGTCGTTGGTCAGTTTGATGATCAGTTTGGCCTGGTGATAACTCGCAGCCGCCTTGCCGGCGAAGATCTTCACCCGTGGCACCCAGTCGATTTCAGGTTCCGCGCGAATCGCCTGGTACAACGCCACGGTGTGCATCAGGTTGAGCAACTGGCGTTTGTATTCGTGGATTCGCTTGACCTGCACGTCGAACATCGCCGCCGGGTTGACCGCCACGCCCAACCGCTCATGAATCAGGTACGCCAGGGCTTTCTTGCTGTGCAGGCGTTGCTCGGCAAACGCCTTGCGGAATGCACTTTTCTCGGCGAACGGTTCGAGGGCGAGCAAACGCTCTTCCGGGTTATCCAGCACTTGCGGCCCGAGGGTATCGACCAGCATCGAGGTCAGCTCGGGGTTGGCCTGATACAGCCAGCGGCGGAAGGTGATGCCGTTGGTTTTGTTGTTGATCCGCTCCGGATAGAGCTTGTGCAGTTCGGAGAACACCGTTTGGCGCATCAGTTGCGTGTGCAGCCCGGACACACCGTTGATGCTGTGGGAACCGAGAAACGCCAGGTTGCCCATGCGCACCCGGCGACCGTTGTCTTCCTCGATCAGCGATACCGCGCGCAGTACATCGAAGTCGTGAATGCCTTTGGCCCGCAGGGAGTCGATGTGCTGGGCGTTGATCAGGTAAATGATCTGCATGTGCCGTGGCAGCATGCGCTCCATCAAGCCGACCGGCCAGGTTTCCAGCGCTTCGGGCAGCAACGTGTGGTTGGTGTAAGACAGCGTATCGACAGTAACTTGCCACGCCGCGTCCCATGCCACGTCGTACACATCAACCAGTTGCCGCATCAGTTCAGCCACGGCAATCGAGGGGTGAGTGTCGTTGAGCTGGATAGAGGCGTGATCGCCCAGGGTCAGCACCGAGGTGTGCATGTTGCGATGGCGGCGCAGCAGATCCTGCAACGAGGCGGCGACGAAGAAATACTCCTGGCGCAGGCGCAATTCCTGGCCGGCCTCGGTGCTGTCCGCCGGGTACAGCACCCGAGAGATACTTTCGGCCCTAGCCACTTCGGCGACGGCGCCCAGGTGGTCGCCGGCGTTGAAACGCTCCAGATGCAGATCTTCCATGGCCCGTGCGCGCCACAAACGCAGCGTGTTGACGCTTGCCCCGCGCCAACCGACCACCGGCGTGTCATACGCAATGGCCCGTACGGTTTCCACCGGGTGCCAGACTTGCCTGGACTTGCCGTTTTCATCGGTCACGGTCTCGACACTGCCGCCGAAACCGATCGGGTAAACCACCTCTGGGCGCTCGAACTCCCACGGGTTGCCGAAATCCAGCCAGTGTTCGGTCTGTTCCTGTTGCCAGCCGTCGACGATGGCCTGGCGGAACAAGCCATGTTCGTAACGAATACCGTAGCCATGACCGGCGATGCCGAGGGTCGACATGCTTTCCAGAAAACACGCCGCCAGGCGCCCGAGGCCACCGTTGCCCAAGGCCGCATCGGGCTCCAGCAAGCGAATGCGCTCAAGGTCGACGCCGAGTTCGGTCAGGGCTTCGCGGGCCACGTCGAGCAGGCCGAGGTTGCTCAGGCTGTCGAAGAGCAGCCGGCCGATGAGAAATTCCAGGGAGAGGTAATAAACGCGCTTCTGACCTTTGCGGTAGATCTGCCGCGTGTGGTCCATCCAGTGCTCGACCATGTGATCCCGCGCGGCCAGGGCAATGGCTTCGAACCAGTCGTGGTCGAAGGCGTGATCCGGGTCTTTACCCACTGCATAAGTGAGTTTGGTCAAGACGGCGTCGCGGAATGCGGCCACCTCTGCTTCGCGAACAAGTGGTTCTTGAGTCATCGATAGGACCTCGAGCGAGCTTGGAATTGTCTGAGCCTAGACGGTCTGACAGGCGGTAGAGGCTCTGGTTCGGCAGTTTTTCCTTTGAATACGAGCTGGATCGACATTGCGTTGTCATGTGCCTGAATCAATGCAGGGCTCGTGCCGATTTTCCGGCTATTTGCAGCGCCTGCGAAAAAATCTGGCGAAAGGTTGTTCAAAAATCCACCAGTCCCGGTATGATCGCGCGCCCTGATGCACACGCTGGTAACAAACGATGATGAAGCCGAACCTGATCGCTGCCGCAGAGATCGACCGCCTCGATACCTGGGCCAAGTACTCTGCCCCGATGTGCGGCTCGTGCATGTCCAGCTGCTGCACCCTGCCCGTCGAGGTCAAGATCAAGGATCTGATCCGCATCGGCGTGGTCGATGAATTCGAGCTGGGTGATCCGCCGAAGAACATCGCCAAACGTCTGCAAAAGGAAGGCCTGGTCGAACGCTTCAACCAGAAGTCAGGAATCTTTACCCTCCAGCGCATGAGCAACAACGATTGCCTGTACCTGGATCGTAAGAGCCGTCTGTGCACTATTTATGAAAAGCGCCCGGATACCTGCCGCAACCACCCGAAAATCGGCCCGCGGCCGGGGTATTGCGCGTACAAGCCCAAGGAAGTGGAGCGCGAGCGTCATTCGCGGAGTATCGAGCGGTTCTGATATTTCCTGAAATTTGCAGCGGTTGATCGGCCGCCTTCGTCGGAACGCCGCCCGGAGCAAGCCCGCTCCCACAGGTATTTTTGGTGTTCACACAATGTGTGCCTCACCTTGAACCCTGTGGGAGCGGGCTTGCTCGCGAAGGGGCCAGCACAAACACCACATAAACCCCAGACAAACAAAAACGCCCCCGGCCTTGCGGTCGGGGGCGTTTTTTTGTCAGCTAACTAAATGACTTAGTTACCGGACTTCTTGGCAGCGCGGGTACGCTCGCTTTCGCCCAGGATCTTCTTGCGAAGACGGATGGACTTAGGCGTGACTTCACACAGCTCGTCTTCTTGTACGAATTCCAGAGCTTGCTCCAGAGTGAAGCGTACAGGCGGAACCAGAGCGATGGTTTCGTCTTTACCCGAAGCACGCATGTTGTCGAGCTTCTTGCCTTTGGTTGGGTTAACACCCAGGTCGTTGTCGCGGCTGTTCAGACCAACGATTTGACCTTCATAGATGTCCTGGCCGTGTTCGATGAACAGCTTGCCACGCGACTGCAGGGTTTCCAGCGAGTAGGTCAGTGCCTTACCGGTAGCAACCGATACCAGCACGCCGTTCTGACGGCCGGACATGTCACCGGACTTCATGGTGTCGTAACGGTCGAAGATCGAGGTCAGGATGCCTGCACCGGAGGTCAGGGTCAGGAACTCGTTACGGAAACCGATCAGACCACGGGCCGGGATGTTGTACTCAAGGCGCACACGGCCCTTGCCATCCGGAACCATGTTGGTCAGGTCGCCTTTACGGATACCGATCTGTTCCATGATCGCGCCCTGGGATTCTTCCGGCAGGTCGATAGTCACGTTTTCGTACGGTTCGTGCTTGACGCCATCAACCATACGGATAATCACTTCCGGACGACCAACACCCATTTCGAAGCCTTCGCGACGCATGGTTTCGATCAGTACCGAGAGGTGCAGCTCACCACGGCCGGAGACTTTGAACTTGTCGGCGGTGTCGCCTTCTTCAACGCGCAGAGCAACGTTGAACAGCAGTTCCTTGTCCAGACGTTCCTTGATGTTACGGCTGGTCACGAACTTGCCTTCTTTACCGCAGAAAGGCGAGTCGTTTACCTGGAAGGTCATGGAAACGGTTGGTTCGTCAACGGTCAGCGGCTTCATCGCTTCGACGTTCAGTGGGTCGCACAGGGTGTCGGAGATGAACAGCTGGTCGAAGCCACTGATGCAGACGATGTCGCCAGCCAAAGCTTCTTCAACGTCAATGCGGTGCAGGCCGTGGTGACCCATCAGCTTCAGGATACGACCGTTGCGCTTCTTGCCGTCAGCGTCGATAGCCACGACCGGAGTGTTCGGCTTGACGCGACCGCGAGCGATACGGCCAACGCCGATCACACCCAGGAAGCTGTTGTAGTCCAGTGCGGAGATCTGCATCTGGAACGGACCGTCACGGTCGACTTTCGGCGCTGGTACGTTGTCGACGATCGACTGGTACAGCGGGGTCATGTCTTCAGCCATTTCAGTGTGGTCCAGACCGGCAATACCGTTCAGGGCCGAGGCGTAGACGACTTTGAAGTCCAGCTGTTCTTCGGTGGCACCCAGGTTGTCGAACAGGTCGAAGATCTGGTCCAGAACCCAGTCCGGACGCGCGCCTGGACGGTCAACCTTGTTGATGACCACGATTGGACGCAGGCCGGCTTCGAAAGCCTTCTTGGTCACGAAACGGGTTTGCGGCATAGGGCCGTCTTGAGCGTCAACCAGCAGCAGAACGGAGTCGACCATCGACATTACACGTTCAACTTCGCCGCCGAAGTCGGCGTGGCCCGGGGTGTCCACGATGTTGATGTGGTAGCCGTTCCAGTTGATGGCGGTGTTTTTCGCCAGAATGGTAATACCGCGCTCTTTTTCCTGGTCGTTGGAGTCCATCACGCGCTCGTCGTTGAGCTCGTTGCGCTCCAGGGTGCCGGATTGACGCAGGAGTTTGTCTACCAGGGTGGTCTTACCATGGTCAACGTGGGCAATGATGGCGATGTTGCGTAGATTTTCGATCACTTGTGTATCTCGATCAGAGGATTCGGTGTGCTGACAAGTCTTGGCAGCGATTAACAGTAGCGTCCGTGAAAGCCGTTACAGCTTGACGGTGGCATCGGGGGGCCGGTGACGCAGGCCACAGGCAAACAGCCCCGGGCACTTAGCTCGGTCGATAAACGCGCACATTGGCATGCCCCTCACTGAGCAAATGGTGGGCATGCAGGCGACTCATCACGCCTTTGTCGCAATACAGCAGGTACTGGCGAGTAGGGTCCAGTTCCTTGAAACGAGCGTTCACTGCATAAAACGGCATCGTTTGTACCTCGATGCCAGCGAGGTCCAGCGGGTCGTCTTCAGCGGCATCCGGGTGACGGATGTCGATGACGATCTGACCGGCCAGCGCTTCGCTGACTTCTTCAATCTGCAAGTCCTGGCCCAGTTCATCGATCACGCGATCGATCGGCACCAGTTTGGCGTTTTCGAGCGCACGCTCGAGTACCGCCATATCGAATTCTTTCTCTTCATGCTCGACGCGATAGCGCTTGGCTGCTGTCTTCGGATTGACCGAGATGACGCCGCAGTACTCCGGCATGTGCCGGGCGAAATCGGCGGTGCCGATTTCGTTGGCCAGGTCGATGATGTCCTGCTTGTGGCTGGCGATCAGCGGACGCAACACCAGCTTGTCGGTCACGCAATCGATCACTGACAGGTTCGGCAACGTCTGGCTCGACACCTGGGAGATCGCCTCACCAGTGACCAGCGCCTCAATGTGCAGTCGATCGGCAATTTGGGAGGAAGCGCGCAACATCATACGCTTCAATACTACGCCCATATGACTGTTATCGACTTTGCCGAGAATTTCGCCCAACACTTCTTCAAACGGCACACTGACAAATAGCACGCGTTGGGAGCTGCCGTACTTCTTCCAGATGAAATGCGCGACTTCCATGACGCCCAGTTCGTGGGCACGTCCGCCCAGATTGAAGAAGCAGAAGTGCGCCATCAGGCCTCGGCGCATGATCTGGTAGGCCGCCACGGTGGAGTCGAAGCCACCGGACATCAGCACCAGGGTCTGTTCCAGTGCGCCCAACGGATATCCGCCGATGCCGTTGTGCTGGCTGTGGATCACGAACAACCGTTGGTCGCGAACTTCGATCCGGACTTCGATTTCCGGTTTTTTCAGGTCGATCCCGGCGGCACCGCACTGACGGCGCAACTGGCTGCCGACATATTTTTCAATATCTATCGAGCTAAATGGGTGCTTGCCGGCGCGCTTGCAACGCACCGAGAAGATCTTCCCGGCCAGTGCATCACCGTAGTGCTGCTTGCACTTTTCAACGATGTCGTCGAAATCGCCCAGCGGGTATTCATCAATCTGCAGGAAATGCGCGATGCCCGGCATGCAGCTCAGGCGCTCGCCCATCTCCTTCAAGGCCTTGGGGTCGCTGACGCGGGTTTCCAGCTCGAGGTTGTCCCACACGCCGTTCACCACCACGGCCGGGTCCAGATCGCGGAGCACGGCACGGATGTTCTTGGCCAATTGACGGATGAAACGCATCCGTACCGGGCGGCTCTTGATGGTGATCTCGGGGAAGACTTTTACGATTAATTTCATGGAAACAGCGCGCGCATGGCCTGCCGAAAAAGGGGGGCGCGGATTATAGCGGAAATTGCTCAAGGTTTAACCAGTTAATGTGCAGAAGGTTTTGCGCGCACCAAAACAGGTCATTTATTGAAATAAGCGCTACATTGTAGGGCGTGATTTTCCGCTTTAAGGTACTTTTCCGCCTGACAGGCGTGAAATTGGGGCAAAAAACCCATGGTGGGGCACTGGCATGCAATTTGCTCCCTTGTGAGGCAGGTTGCCTTGGCAGAGTATTCGCGCCGGCATCACCCACATTTAAGGGCATCCATTACTAGCCCGAAGCCACCCGGAGGACACTATGTCGAAGTCGGTTCAACTCATCAAAGATCATGACGTCAAGTGGATTGATCTGCGCTTCACGGACACCAAAGGCACTCAGCACCACGTGACCATGCCGGCTCGCGATGCGCTGGATGACGACTTCTTCGAAGTCGGCAAAATGTTCGACGGTTCCTCCATCGCTGGCTGGAAAGGCATCGAAGCCTCCGACATGATCCTGATGCCGGACGACTCCACCGCTGTCCTGGATCCGTTCACCGAAGAACCGACCCTGATCCTGGTCTGCGACATCATCGAGCCTTCGAGCATGCAAGGCTACGATCGCGACCCACGTGCGATCGCCAAGCGCGCCGAAGAGCACCTGAAAGCCACCGCTATCGGTGACACTGTGTACGCCGGTCCAGAGCCAGAGTTCTTCATCTTCGACCAGGTCAAGTTCAAGTCCGACATTTCCGGCTCCATGTTCAAGATCTACTCTGAACAAGGTTCGTGGATGTCCGACCAGGACATCGAAGGCGGCAACAAAGGCCACCGCCCAGGCGTCAAAGGCGGTTACTTCCCGGTTCCACCGTTCGACCACGACCACGAAATCCGTACCTCCATGTGCAACGCGCTGGAAGAAATGGGCCTGACCGTCGAAGTTCACCACCACGAAGTGGCGACTGCCGGCCAGAACGAAATCGGCGTCAAGTTCAACACCCTGGTGAAGAAAGCCGACGAAACCCAAACCCTGAAGTACGTCGTGCACAACGTTGCCGATGCCTACGGCCGCACCGCGACCTTCATGCCTAAGCCTCTGTACGGCGACAACGGCTCGGGTATGCACGTACACATGTCCATCTGGAAAGATGGCAAGAACACCTTCGCAGGCGAAGGCTATGCCGGTCTGTCCGATACCGCTCTGTACTTCATCGGCGGCATCATCAAGCACGGTAAGGCCCTGAACGGCTTCACCAACCCGGCCACCAACTCCTACAAGCGTCTGGTTCCAGGCTTCGAAGCTCCAGTGATGCTGGCCTACTCGGCTCGCAACCGCTCCGCTTCGATCCGTATTCCTTACGTGTCGAGCCCGAAAGCCCGCCGTATCGAAGCACGCTTCCCGGATCCGGCTGCCAACCCGTACCTGTGCTTCGCCGCACTGCTGATGGCTGGCCTGGACGGCATCCAGAACAAGATCCACCCTGGCGACGCAGCTGACAAAAACCTGTACGACCTGCCGCCTGAAGAGGCCAAAGAGATCCCACAAGTTTGCGGCAGCCTGAAAGAAGCCCTGGAAGAGCTGGACAAAGGTCGTGCGTTCCTGACCAAAGGCGGCGTTTTCAGCGACGACTTCATCGACGCTTACATCGCCCTGAAAAGCGAAGAAGAAATCAAGGTACGTACCTTCGTACACCCACTGGAATACGAGCTGTACTACAGCTGCTGATCCGGTAGCGCCGCAACACGCGGCGTGACAAAAAGAGGCCTCCTTCGGGAGGCCTTTTTTGTGGGCAACTTCCGACAATGAAACCCGACATCTCCTCGGGCACACACAGTATCGTCCGGCATCAACCAACTTGAATGACTCGTAGCCTGTTCACTACCTGCAATCAATGGATGGAATGATGAAAACTTTCCCACTCAAGACGCTACTGGCCGCTCTCACTGCCCTCGCCCTTCTAGGCTGCACCACAACCCCCCATCGGCAGAAATCAAACGGGAAATCCTGCTTCAAAGCAGCAAGTCGTGGGATAGCACACCTTACATTCGCTACCCGGATGCCGCGCCCGAACTGACAGTGCTCAAACTCACGATCCCTGCCAACAGCAAACTCCCCTGGCACACCCATCCGATTCCCAACGCGGCTTACATCCTCTCAGGCGAGCTAATAGTCGAAGACAGGAACAGCGGCCAGACCCGGCGCATCAAACAAGGCGAAGCGCTCGCCGAAATGGTCAATATCACTCATCGCGGCGTCACCGGCGATGAACCGGTAGAACTTGTTGTGTTCTATGCTGGGAGTGAGGGTATTCCATTGGCGGAGTAGTCTTTGCTTCACACAGGGAGTCCGAATGCGGCCACTGTTATTACTTCTACTGCTGTCCTTCAATTTTCCCGTGATGGCCCAAATCTACAGATACACCGATGCCGCCGGTAATACCGCCTACAGCAATCAACCGCCCGCTGGTGTTGAAGCCCGGGCGGTTGATTTGCCGCCGCTCAACAGCATCGAACGCCAACCGCCCAGCGCTCCTGCACCACCTCAGGCAAGCAATAACCCCGAGCCAATCCACGGTACCTACGAAAAACTGGAACTCATCGGCCTGCCCACCACAGAAGCGTTACGCGCCAACAATGGCACCTTCACGATAAACGTACTGATCAAGCCGCGCCTGCAAGGCCCCCACTTGCTGCGCCTGCTGCTGGACGGTCGGCCCTACGGCCAGCCAGGCAACGTGCCGACCCTGCAACTGGTGAACATCGATCGCGGCGAACACCGCCTCGCGGTGCAAGTGATCGATGGTGAAAACGTTGTGCAGCAGAGCCCTGCGGTGACACTCACCGTACAGCGAGTGCACAAGCCTTGAAGGCGTGGCTACTGATCACCTGCCTGATCGCCCTGCCCGCCTCGGCAGAGGTCTTCATGTATGTCGACGCTCAGGGCAATCGGGTTTTCACCGACCAGCCCAAATCCGGCAACGCCAAGCGTGTACCGCTGACAAAGAGCAATCGAATAGCGGCCAACCCCACCAGTGCAGCGCCGTTGCTTGCCCAGAGCAGTCCCGAAGTACAAGCGCTGTTCCACTATGAGGTGCTGCGCATCCTGATCCCGGAACCCGACGCAACCATCCGCAGCAATACCGGCGAAGTCATCGTCAGCGCCACCAACGAACCCGCCCTGCAACCCGGTCACCGCTACCGGTTGCTGCTCGACGGCCAGCCCACCGCTGAACCCGGCCTGAGCCCGGTGTTCCCGTTGAGCAACATTGATCGCGGCAGCCATACCCTTTCTGTGGAAATCCTCGACGAACAGGGGCGCATCGTCGAACGCACCGCCAACCAGCCCTTCCACATGCAGCGCACGTCTCTCGCCCAGAAGCGCAGGATCAAACCCTGCACTCTCGAAGACTACGGCCAGCGGCCGGAATGCCCGCTCAGCGACAAACCCGGCGAAGAAAAAAATCCTTTCCTGCGACTTTTCTAACCTCGTTCAGCTTTGCGCACTATATTGGTGCAATTGCTTGCACCGTACTCACATTCCAACCCATTTTGGTTCGAAAGTACCCGCAAAAGCTGGCAGAGCGCCACGCAAACGAGCGTCAAACGCCTGTTTCAGGCGCTGAACGCTTCTTTTCGGAGCCTTGGTTTGGTTTTTGCATTTTGCCCGTACCAGCGTTTTTTTTTGCGCATGCTCTGCCCTAAAAGAGGTCCCGATGACCATTAGCGACGCACTCCACCGTTTGCTACTCGATAACCTCACCACCGCCACCATCCTGCTCGACGCCGAACTGCGCCTCGAGTACATGAACCCGGCGGCGGAGATGCTGCTGGCCATCAGCGGCCAGCGCAGCCATGGGCAGTTCATCAGTGAGTTGTTCACCGAGTCGACCGAGGCACTGAACTCGTTGCGCCAGGCCGTCGAGCAAGCGCATCCGTTCACCAAGCGCGAAGCCATGCTCACCGCCCTCACCGGCCAGACCCTGACCGTCGACTACGCGGTAACGCCGATTCTGAGCAACGGCGACACGATGCTGCTGCTCGAAGTCCACCCTCGTGACCGCCTGCTGCGGATCACCAAAGAAGAAGCACAGCTGTCGAAACAGGAAACCAGCAAGATGCTGGTGCGCGGCCTTGCCCATGAAATCAAGAACCCCTTGGGCGGGATTCGCGGCGCGGCACAATTGCTCGCCCGGGAACTGCCGGAAGAAAGCCTGCGCGACTACACCAACGTCATCATCGAAGAAGCCGACCGCCTGCGTAACCTGGTCGATCGCATGCTCGGCTCCAACAAGCTGCCGTCGCTGGCCATGTGCAATGTCCATGAAGTGCTGGAGCGTGTCTGCCATCTGGTGGAGGCTGAAAGCCAGGGCTGCATCACCTTGGTGCGCGACTACGATCCAAGCATCCCCGACGTCCTGATCGATCGCGAACAAATGATTCAGGCAGTCCTGAACATCGTGCGCAACGCCATGCAGGCCATCAGCAGCCAGAACGAACTGCGCCTGGGCCGCATCAGCCTGCGCACCCGCGCCATGCGCCAGTTCACCATCGGCCACGTGCGCCATCGCCTGGTGACCAAGATCGAGATCATCGACAACGGTCCGGGCATCCCTGCTGAACTTCAGGAAACCATTTTCTTCCCCATGGTCAGCGGTCGTCCGGACGGTACCGGGCTGGGCCTGGCCATTACCCAGAACATCATCAGCCAGCACCAGGGCCTGATCGAATGTGACAGCCACCCCGGCCACACCACCTTCTCGATCTTTCTGCCACTGGAACAAGGAGCCACATCGACATGAGCCGTAGTGAAACCGTGTGGATCGTCGATGACGACCGTTCTATCCGTTGGGTCCTGGAAAAAGCCTTGCAACAGGAAGGCATGACCACGCAAAGCTTCGACAGCGCCGATGGCGTGATGAGCCGCCTGGCGCGCCAGCAGCCGGACGTGATCATCTCCGACATCCGCATGCCCGGCGCCAGCGGCCTGGAGCTTCTGGCGCGGATTCGCGAACAGCACCCACGGCTGCCAGTGATCATCATGACCGCGCACTCCGATCTGGACAGCGCTGTCGCGTCCTATCAGGGCGGCGCCTTCGAGTACCTGCCCAAACCGTTCGATGTCGACGAGGCGGTTTCCCTGGTCAAGCGCGCCAACCAGCACGCCCAGGAACAACAAGGCCTGGAAGTTGCCCCGACCCTGACCCGCACCCCGGAAATCATCGGCGAAGCGCCGGCGATGCAGGAAGTGTTTCGCGCCATCGGGCGCTTGAGCCACTCCAACATCACCGTGCTGATCAATGGTGAATCGGGTACCGGTAAAGAACTGGTGGCCCACGCGCTGCATCGCCACAGCCCGCGCGCCGCTTCGCCGTTCATTGCACTGAACATGGCGGCGATCCCCAAAGACCTGATGGAATCCGAACTGTTCGGCCACGAAAAAGGCGCGTTCACCGGCGCGGCCAACCTGCGACGCGGGCGCTTCGAACAGGCGGATGGCGGCACACTGTTCCTCGATGAAATCGGTGACATGCCAGCCGACACCCAAACCCGCTTGCTGCGGGTACTGGCCGATGGCGAGTTCTACCGAGTCGGCGGCCATGTGCCGGTGAAGGTCGATGTGCGCATCATCGCCGCGACTCACCAGAATCTGGAAACCCTGGTGCATGCCGGGAAATTCCGTGAGGACTTGTTCCATCGCCTCAACGTGATCCGCATCCATATCCCGCGCCTGTCGGATCGCCGCGAAGACATCCCGACCCTGGCCAAGCACTTCCTCGGCCGCGCCGCCCAGGAACTGGCAGTCGAGCCGAAGCTGCTGAAAAGCGAAACCGAGGAATACCTGAAGAACCTGCCGTGGCCGGGCAACGTGCGGCAGCTTGAGAACACCTGCCGCTGGATCACGGTGATGGCTTCGGGTCGCGAAGTGCACATCGGCGACCTGCCGCCGGAGCTGCTGAGCCTGCCTCAGGACTCGGCGCCCGTGACCAACTGGGAACAGGCCCTGCGCCAGTGGGCTGACCAGGCGCTGGCCCGTGGTCAGTCGAGCCTGCTCGACAGCGCCGTGCCGGCCTTCGAGCGGATCATGATCGAAACCGCCCTCAAGCACACCGCCGGTCGCCGCCGCGATGCCGCCGTCTTGCTGGGCTGGGGGCGCAACACCCTGACCCGCAAGATCAAGGAATTGGGGATGAAGGTTGATGGCGGGGATGATGATGAGGGGGATGAGGGCTAATCAGCCTTTAGTACTTCGCTGTCAGTTACATCCAATCGCGAGCAGGCTCGCTCCCACAGTGAATTTTCGGTGTTTTCACTATCGTGTAGACACCGTCGAACCCTGTGGGAGCGAGCCTGCTCGCGATGCTTTTTGGGTTATCAGTGCACCGCCGCAATGCACCGTGAACCGCAATCGCGCACAAAAACGGCTTCGAATCCCCGCCTGCTTTCGCAATCGAATCCCTTTCTAAAAAACACGAAAGCCCCGAATCTCGGGGCTTTCAGCGCATCAAAGAAATTTTTTGTTCCAAACTATTAAAACCTGGCACGCCCCCTGCAATAACCCTTTCAAGTGAATCAGTTCACCTACCCGGTTTCGGGGACCTTGGTACAGGCAGGCCGGGGATTCCCCTCTTTACATCGGGCTCACACCGCATCCGCGACGAGCCCAGCAGTTTTGGGGCCCTTGATACAGGCAGGTCAGGGGCTCCCTCTTTACACCGGGCTCACACCGCATTCGCGACGAGCCTCCCGTTTCGGGAACCTTGGTACAGGCAGGCCGGGGATTCCCTCTTTTATTGCTCCCGGAGATGGATCTCCAGCCGCCAGCGGTCATCGACCTCGCTACCGGCCCACTCGCCCTGCAGGGGCCGGGCCGCTACCAGTGTCAGCAACAACCCCCCATCACTCAAACGAACCCGCCAGTTCACGTCCTTGCCGCTGAGCTTGAGCTGACCTTTCTGCGCCTTGCCCTCGGCACCAAACAGCAGCGCGACACTGCCATCAACCATCTCTCCGTGGGTCTTGGGTTCGTTGTTGAACCACACCACCAGCCCGTCGCTCGTCACTTCAACCTGCTGCAGCTGACTGGGGTCTGGCGTGGTCAGGCGACCGATCATCATCCCGACCATCACCCCGACAATCGCCAGTGAGCCCATCACCCGCAGGAATAGTTTCGAACGCACGCCTTCTGGCGGCGTAGAATGCGCGTCATCTTTGCCTTCGGAGCCGTGCATGTTTCACGTCATCCTTTTCCAACCAGAAATTCCGCCGAATACCGGCAACGTTATCAGGCTGTGCGCCAACAGTGGCTGCCACCTGCATTTGATCGAGCCGCTGGGCTTTGAGATGGACGACAAGCGCCTGCGCCGGGCCGGCCTCGATTACCACGAGTATGCCACCCTGCAACGCCACGCGGACCTCGCCAGCTGCCTGGAGAGCCTCGGCCATCCACGGCTGTTCGCCTTCACCACCAAGGGCTCGCGGCCGTTCCACGATGCCAGCTTCGCCCCGGGCGACGCGTTCCTGTTCGGCCCGGAAAGCCGGGGCTTGCCCGCCGACGTACTGGACGCCCTGCCCGGCGAGCAACGCCTGCGCCTGCCGATGCGCGAGGGCTGCCGCAGCCTGAATCTGTCGAATACCGTGGCGGTCGCCGTGTACGAAGCCTGGCGTCAGAACGGCTTTAAGTAACACCGCATAAAAAATGTGGGAGCGGGCTTGCTCGCGAAGGGGTCATCAGCTTCAACATGAATGTTGACTGAAAAACCGCTTTCGCGAGCAAGCCCGCTCCCACATTGGACTTGCTTCGACGCTCAAAAATGCTTACTGAACGGTCGGAGTCTCGCCAGCAGCCTGCATGCGTTGCAGCTCTTGCGCGTACAGTGCATCGAAGTTCACCGGAGCCAGCATCAGTGCCGGGAACGAACCGCGGGTCACCAGGCTGTCCAGGGTTTCGCGAGCGTACGGGAACAGGATGTTCGGGCAGAACGCACCCAGGGTGTGGCTCATCGAAGCGTCATCCAGGTTCTTGATCAGGAAGATCCCGGCCTGTTGCACTTCAGCGATGAACGCCACTTCGTCAGCGTTTTTCACGGTAACCGAAAGGGTCAGCACGACTTCGTGGAAGTCAGCTTCCAGCGTCTTCTGACGGGTGTTCAGATCCAGAGCGACACTCGGCTCCCACTGCTGGCGGAAGATCGCCGGGCTTTTCGGAGCTTCGAAGGACAGGTCACGCACATAAATGCGCTGCAAGGAGAATTGCGGTGCAGTTTCTTCTTCGTTCGCAGCAGTGTTCTGTTGGTCAGTCATCGCAGATCCTTCTTGATCCAGTGTTCATTTAGGGTTGCTTGTTTGGGGTATTGCCGTCAGGCCCTGAGCAGCGCGTCGAGCTTGCCGGCGCGGTCCAGGGCGAACAAATCATCACAACCGCCCACGTGGGTGCTGCCGATCCAGATTTGCGGCACGGACGTACGCCCGGCTTTCTGGGCCATCGCAGCACGCACCTGCGGCTTGCCATCGACCTTGATCTCTTCGAAGGCCACGCCTTTGTTCTCGAGCAGGTATTTGGCTCGTGAGCAGTAAGGGCAGTAATCGCTGGAATAGACGACGACGCTACTCATATCACTTCACCAATGGCAGATTGTCGGCTTTCCAGCTGGAGATACCGCCGGACAGCTTGGCGGCGGTGAAGCCGGATTTCATCAATTCGCGGGCGTGGGTGCCGGCGGTCTGGCCCATGGCGTCGACCAGGATGATGGTCTTGGCCTTGTGTTTTTCCAGTTCGCCAACGCGGGTGGCCAGTTTGTCCTGGGGAATGTTCACCGCACCGACAATGTGACCGGCGGCGAAATCCTTGCTCGGACGAATATCAACCACGACGCCGGCGTCCTTGTTGACCAGGCCGGTCAGTTCGCCGGTGCTCAGGCTACGGCCGCCGCCCTGCATTTGATAGGCAATCAGCAACGCCAGCAGTACGACGAAGATACCGACGAGAATGTAGTGGTTAGTGGCGAATTCAATCAGGTGAGCAACCATCGAAGGAGGTTCCAGGGCGTTAAAATGTCGGCCAGTATACACAGCCACTATGGTGGGCCAAACCCCGTCCGGCGGTGACGCGGCCGGAACTTCGCTTTAAACTGCGACTCCCTTTTCCATTACCCCTATTACCTCAGCCACGAGTGGATTCCATGACTACCACGCCTAAACCTTTGGTCCTGATGATTCTCGACGGCTTCGGTCACAGTGACAGCCCCGAATCCAACGCCATCTATGCGGCCAAAAAGCCCGTACTCGACCGTTTGTGGGCCACCGTGCCGAACGGCCTGATCTCGGGCAGCGGCATGGACGTCGGCCTGCCGGATGGCCAGATGGGCAACTCCGAAGTCGGCCACATGAACCTGGGCGCCGGCCGCGTGGTGTATCAGGACTTCACGCGCGTCACCAAATCGATCCGTGACGGCGAGTTCTTCGAGAACCCGACCATCTGCGCTGCCGTGGACAAAGCCGTCGCCGCTGGCAAAGCCGTGCATTTCATGGGCCTGCTGTCCGATGGCGGCGTGCATAGCCACCAGGATCACCTGGTCGCCATGGCCGAACTGGCCTTCAAGCGCGGCGCCCAGAACATCTACCTGCACGCCTTCCTCGACGGCCGCGATACTCCGCCGAAAAGCGCGCAGTCATCGATCGAACTGCTCGACGCGACCTTCCAGGCCCTGGGCAAAGGCCGGATCGCCAGCATCATCGGTCGCTACTACGCCATGGACCGCGACAATCGTTGGGACCGCGTGTCCCAGGCCTACAACCTGATTGTCGATGGCCAGGGCGAATTCAACGCCGCCACCGCTCAGGAAGGCCTGCAAGCGGCCTACGAGCGCGGCGAGAGCGACGAATTCGTCAAAGCCACCTCCATTGGTGAGCCGGTAAAAGTCGAAGACGGCGACGCCGTGGTGTTCATGAACTTCCGCGCCGACCGCGCCCGCGAGCTGACCCGCGTGTTCGTCGAAGACAATTTCAGTGAGTTCGAGCGTGCCCGCCAGCCGAAACTGGCCGGTTTCGTCATGCTGACCCAATACGCCGCCAGCATCCCTGCGCCTTCGGCTTTCGCTGCCGGCAGCCTGGAAAACGTGCTGGGCGACTACCTGGCGAAAAACGGCAAGACCCAGCTGCGCATCGCTGAAACCGAAAAATATGCCCACGTGACCTTCTTCTTCTCCGGCGGCCGCGAAGAACCGTTCCCGGGCGAAGAACGCATCCTGATTCCGTCACCGAAAGTCGCCACCTATGACTTGCAACCGGAAATGAGTGCGCCGGAAGTCACCGACCGCATCGTCGATGCCATCGAAAACCAGCGTTACGACGTGATCGTGGTCAACTACGCCAACGGCGACATGGTTGGCCACAGCGGCGTGTTCGAAGCGGCGGTCAAGGCCGTTGAATGCCTGGACCTGTGCGTGGGTCGCATCGTCGATGCCCTGGAAAAAGTCGGCGGCGAAGCCTTGATCACCGCTGACCATGGCAATGTCGAGCAAATGTCCGATGAAACCACCGGCCAGGCGCACACCGCGCACACCACCGAGCCGGTACCGTTCATCTATGTCGGCAAGCGCGACCTGAAGGTCCGCGAAGGCGGCGTACTGGCGGACGTGGCGCCGACCATGCTGAAGCTGCTGGGCCTTGAACAACCGGCGGAAATGACCGGGACTTCGATTCTGGTGTAATCCGGCCGCTCAAGCCCCCCAATACCCTGTGGGAGCGAGCCTGCTCGCGATAGCAATCTGACAGCCAACTAACCCGTTGAATGTCAGGACGCCATCGCGAGCAGGCTCGCTCCCACAGTGGTTTTGGGGTGTTTTCAGGGGTAACTTCATTCCAGTCATCACACAGTCAGAAATGGGCATTTTTTTTGCCGCCCATGGCGGGCATACTAGGCCGTCCCTTTCCCTGGTGCCGCCCGCCCCTATGCTCCGCGTCCTGATAGCCCTAGCTCTGACTTGCCTGCTCCAACCGGCCTTTGCTGACGAGCGCGCAGATACCCAACAACAGTTGGACGCCACGCGTCAGGACATTGCCGAGCTGAAGAAGCTGCTGGGCAAGCTGCAGGAAGAAAAGTCCGGTGTGCAAAAAGAGCTCAAGGGCACCGAAACCGAAATGGGCAAGCTCGAGAAGCAGGTCGAAGCCCTGCAAAAAGAGCTGAAGAAAAGCGAAGCCGAGCTGCAGCGACTCGATGCAGAGAAAAAAAAACTCCAGAGCGCGCGCATTGAACAGCAACGACTGATCGCCATTCAGGCCCGGGCGGCCTACCAGAACGGTCGCCAGGAATACCTCAAGTTGCTGCTCAACCAGCAGAATCCGGAAAGATTCGCCCGTACCCTCACCTATTACGACTACCTGAGCCAGGCTCGCCTGGAGCAGCTGAAGAATTTCAACGAAACCCTGCGCCAACTGTCCAATGTCGAGAAAGACATCGCCATGCAGCAGGCGCAATTGCTGGTGCAGCAAAGCAGCCTCGACACCCAGCGTGACGAGCTCGAGAAAGTCCGCAAGGAGCGCCAGCAAGTCCTGGCCAAGCTCAATGACGACGTAAAGGCTCGCGATCAGAAACTGGCGGCGCGCGAGCAGGATCAGGCAGACCTGTCTAAAGTCCTTAAAACCATTGAAGAAACCCTGGCACGCCAGGCTCGTGAGGCAGAAGAAGCG
This sequence comes from Pseudomonas sp. GL-B-12, assembly GCF_019955895.1. Classification (NCBI taxonomy): domain Bacteria; kingdom Pseudomonadati; phylum Pseudomonadota; class Gammaproteobacteria; order Pseudomonadales; family Pseudomonadaceae; genus Pseudomonas; species Pseudomonas sp. GL-B-12. The sequence continues at coordinate 41,015 of NZ_JAHBCX010000032.1, read as the reverse complement.
CGGCAAAAAGCGCTGATCGCCCAGCAGGAAGCCGAAAAAAAGCGTTTACGTGAGGCCCAGGCGCAGGCAGATGCCAGCGACGACGCCCCACGCAAACCGGTCAGATCGACACCTGGCGCACTGGTTTCCAGTTCCGGCGAGACCTTTGGCGGCCCGTTTGCGTCAACCCGCGGCAAACTTCCCTGGCCTGTCGATGGTCGACTGCTGGCGCGCTACGGTGAAAGCCGTGGCGACGATGCCCGGACCAAGTGGGATGGCGTGATGATCGGCGCGTCTGCCGGCAGTGCGGTCCGTGCCGTACACGGTGGTCGCGTGGTGTTCGCCGACTGGTTGCGCGGCGCCGGGCTGCTGGTGATTCTCGACCACGGCAATGGTTATTTGAGTCTGTACGGTCACAACCAGACGCTGCTCAAGTCTGCCGGTGACGTTGTAAAAGCCGGTGAGCCTATTTCCACTGTCGGTAACAGTGGCGGGCAGGACACACCAGCGCTGTATTTCGCAATTCGTCAGCAGGGTCACCCGAGTGACCCTGCGCAATGGTGCCACGCGCAAGGATAGGCGTTGAGTCACCAACATTAGGAGTTCGTTCGACATGCTGCATTTGTCCCGCCTTACCTCGCTGGCCCTGACGATCGCCCTGGTGATCGGCGCGCCTCTGGCGTTTGCCGCTCAACCAGCCCCGGCGGTTGCGCCTGCAGGCACTGCTGCGACCTCCAAGGCGCCACTGCCGCTGGATGAGTTGCGCACCTTTGCCGAGGTGATGGACCGGATCAAGGCCGCTTATGTCGAACCGGTGGACGACAAGACCCTGTTGGAAAACGCCATCAAGGGCATGCTCAGCAACCTCGACCCGCATTCCGCCTACCTCGGTCCTGAAGATTTCGCCGAGTTGCAGGAAAGCACCAGCGGGGAATTCGGCGGCCTGGGCATCGAAGTCGGTGCCGAAGACGGCTTCATCAAGGTGGTGTCGCCCATTGACGACACTCCGGCCTCCAAGGCCGGTATTCAGGCCGGCGACTTCATCGTCAAGATCAACGGCCAGCCGACTCGCGGCCAGAGCATGACCGAAGCCGTCGACAAGATGCGCGGCAAGATCGGCCAGAAAATCACCCTGACCCTGGTACGCGACGGCGGCACGCCGTTCGACGTGACCCTGTCCCGCGCCGTCATCCAGGTGAAGAGCGTGAAGAGCCAGTTGCTGGAATCGGGCTACGGCTACATCCGTATCACCCAGTTCCAAGTCAAGACCGGCGAAGAAGTCTCCAAGGCCCTGGCCAAGCTGCGCAAGGACAACGGCAAGAAGCTCAAGGGCATCATTCTCGACCTGCGCAACAACCCGGGCGGCGTGCTGCAGGCAGCGGTGGAAGTGGTCGACCACTTCATCACCAAGGGCTTGATCGTTTACACCAAGGGCCGCATCGCCAACTCCGAGTTGCGCTTCTCTGCCACCGGCAAGGACGAAAGCGAAGCCGTGCCAATGGTCGTGCTGATCAACGGCGGCAGCGCCTCGGCTTCGGAAATTGTCGCCGGCGCCCTGCAGGACCAGAAACGCGCCGTGCTGATGGGCACCACCAGTTTCGGCAAGGGCTCGGTACAGACGGTTCTGCCGCTTAACAACGAGCGCGCATTGAAGATCACCACGGCGCTGTATTACACGCCGAACGGCCGTTCCATCCAGGCCCAGGGCATCGTGCCGGATATCGAAGTACGCAAGGCCAAGATCACCAGCGAACAGGACAGCGATTACTTCAAGGAAGCTGACTTGCAGGGTCACCTGGGCAACGGCAACGGCGGCGCCGACAAACCGACCGACTCCAGCGGCAAAGCCAAGCCGATGCCACAGGACGATGATTACCAACTGGCCCAGGCCCTGAGCCTGCTCAAAGGGCTGAGCATCACGTCCGGCCGTTGAGATGTTTCTGCGGTTGCTGATCGGTCTATTGTGTTGTCTGGCGGGTGTTGCTCACGCAGAACCCGCCGGATCGACGCCCCACAAAGCCTACCTGAGCCTGATCATCGATGACCTGGGGCAGAACCTGCCCCGGGATCGCCGCGTGCTCGCCCTGCCCGGCCCGGTGACCACGGCAATCATGCCCGACACGCCCCACGCCACCGAATTCGCCCGCGAAGCCCATCGCGCCGGCAAGATCGTCATCCTGCACATGCCCATGGATCCGGCCACCGGACCGTTCGCCTGGCATCCCGAGTTGCCCGTCGAGGAGCTGGAAAAACGCCTGAACGCCGCGTTCGAAATGGTCCCGTACACCAGTGGCATCAACAACCACATGGGCAGCCGCATGACCGCACAGCCAGCCGCCATGGCGTGGTTGATGGCGGATTTGCAGCGCCGGCATAAATTCTTCGTCGACAGCCGCACCAGCGCCCAGACCGTGGCCGCAGCCGAAGCGCAGAAGATCGGTTTGGCGAGCGTTTCGCGGGATGTGTTTCTCGACGATGAGCGTACTGAAGCGGCGATCCTGACCCAGTTGCAGACCGCGATCAGCCTCGCGCACAAGCAGGGTTCGGCGGTGATGATCGGGCATCCGTATCCGCAGACGCTGGCGGTATTGGAGCGCGAGCTGCCCAAGCTGAAAGCTCAGGGAATCGAGTGGATTGATATCCGGCAGATGATCAGTGTGCGTGGAAACCAAGCGACTGCGGCGCATGGGAAGGATGGGGTGTACCGCTAATCCGCGGGCGCCACCAAACAACTGTGGGAGCGAGCCTGCTCGCGATGGGGTCATGACAGTCACTGCAAATGTCGACTGTAAAACCGCTTTCGCAAGCAGGCTCGCTCCCACATTGATATGTGCAGGGTCCTACAGATACTGCGCCATGATCTCGTCCACCCGACCTTCCTTGCGCATCTGGTCCAGCGCCGCCTGGAGCTTGGCCACCGTCTCGTCCGGCACGTCCTTGTTCAGTGCCAGGTACAGTTCGGCACTGTTGAAACGCAGTACAGTTTTCAACCCGTTAACCCCCTCCTGGCGGGCCAGGTAACGGCCGGCAGGATCGCCAGTGGCCCACAGGTCGATCTGACCGTTGACCAGTTTCCTGGCGTTGTCCTGATCGCGCAGCACAACGATCGGGTTGAGGCCTTGCTTGGCCAGCGTCTCGGCAATGGCGTCGCCCTTGTAGGCGCCGATCTTGTATTTGCGCGCGTCATTCAAGGTTTCGAGGGTGATCTTGCTGTCAGCCTTGGCCAGCATGATCCAGTCGTCCGGGCCAATTGGGCCGACCCATTTGAACAGCTTCTCGCGGTCCGGCAACCGCGCCATGACGAATACGCCGTAACCGGGTTTTTCCAGGGTGAGTTTGTAGATTCGCTCCCAAGGGAAACGCAGCGTCAGACTGTAGGTAATGTCGGCGCGCTTGAACATCTCGCGGACGATATCGGTGGCGATGCCATTGATGTTCTCGTCCTGAGCGAAGTTCTTGCCGTTCTTCGCCATGTTGTATGGCGGGAAGTTCTCCGTCAGCAACACCAGGTCGGTATCGCGGCTGTCGGCAGCGTGCGCCCCGTTGATGAGCAACAGAGAAGCGCTGGCAAGGACGAGAAGAAAGCGTTTAAGCATGTCTGGCTACCGAAATCCATGGCGTACCCAAGAGTGCCTTGGGTACGCCATGGTGTCCACTGGCCTGTATCGGTTTGTTTAACGCATCACGATTCCGCGATGGGCCATATAGGCCTTGGCTTCCTGCACGGTGTATTCGCCGAAGTGGAAAATACTCGCCGCCAGTACCGCGCTGGCGTGGCCTTCGATAATGCCGTCGGCCAGGTGTTGCAGGTTGCCGACACCGCCGGAAGCAATCACCGGGATGCCCAGCGCATCGCTGATGGCGCGGGTGACGCCCAGATCGAAACCGTTTTTCATGCCGTCCTGATCCATGCTCGTCAGCAGGATTTCGCCGGCACCCAGGCCTTCCATTTTCTTCGCCCATTCAACGGCATCCAGGCCAGTCGGCTTGCGACCGCCATGAGTGAAGATTTCCCAGCGAGGGGTTTCGCCCGGTCCGGAAACCTTCTTCGCGTCGATGGCCACCACGATGCATTGCGAACCGAAATGCTGCGCGGCTTCGCCGACGAACTCCGGGTTGAACACTGCTGCAGTGTTGATCGAAACCTTGTCGGCACCGGCATTGAGCAGATTGCGGATGTCCTGCACGGTGCGCACGCCACCGCCCACGGTCAGCGGGATGAACACCTGGCTGGCCATGCGCTCGACGGTGTGCAGCGTGGTGTCGCGGCCATCGACGCTGGCGGTGATGTCGAGAAAGGTAATCTCGTCGGCACCCTGCTCGTCGTAACGACGGGCAATTTCCACCGGGTCACCGGCGTCGCGGATGTTTTCGAATTTCACACCCTTGACCACCCGGCCGTTGTCCACGTCCAGGCAAGGGATGATGCGTTTGGCCAGAGCCATACTTAATCTCCGATTAAGAGTTGCAAGCTTCAAGCTATAAGCTGCAAGTAAGAGCGGATCGCGATCGCGCTTTTAACTTGCAGCTCGCAGCTTACAGCTTGGAGCTGGCCGCGTAGCCATCACAAAAAGCTTGAGCCTCAGCAACATCCAGAGTGCCCTCATAAATCGCGCGGCCTGTGATCGCACCGATGATGCCTGGCGCCTTGGCGTCGAGCAGGGTCTTGATGTCACCCAGGTTGTGGATGCCGCCGGAAGCGATCACCGGGATCTTTGTTGCAGCAGCCAGTGCGGCGGTGAACGGTACGTTGCAGCCCTGCATCATGCCGTCTTTGGCGATGTCGGTATAAACGATCGCGGAAACGCCGTCGGCTTCGAACTGCTTGGCCAGGTCGATCACCTGGATGGTGCTGATTTCAGCCCAACCGTCGGTAGCGACGAAACCGTCCTTGGCGTCCAGGCCAACGATCACCTTGCCCGGGAACGCGCGGCAGGCTTCGGCGACGAAGGCAGGATCTTTTACGGCCTTGGTGCCGATGATCACATAGCTCACGCCCGCTTTCACGTAGTGCTCGATGGTTTCCAGGGAGCGGATACCGCCGCCGATCTGGATCGGCAGGTTCGGATAACGCTTGGCGATGGCGGTGACCACTTCACCGTTGACTGGCTGGCCTTCGAAGGCGCCGTTCAGGTCGACCAGATGCAGACGACGGCAACCGCCCTCCACCCACTTGGCAGCCATGCTCACCGGGTCATCGGAGAACACCGTGGAATCTTCCATGCGGCCCTGGCGCAGACGAACACAGGCACCGTCTTTAAGATCGATAGCGGGAATAATCAGCATCTGGCAAACCTTCAAATTTGAATGTTCAGCTTGGCTCGGAAATCAGTTTTTCTCGAGCGCCCACAGGTCGCTTTCGATGCTTTCGAACCTCTCTTTGAGGTGCGCCTGCACATCGAAAATCGCCCTGTTGTAATAGTGCGGAGCAATTTCACGGGTAAACAGCTCAAGAATCTCCGCTGCCTCGAACGAGCCGAGGTCGAGTTCGAAGCGGTCTTCCATGAAACGCTTGATCTTGCGATTGGCCTCGCTCTCCTGCTCGGGAGTGAGGGTCAGAATCGGCGGTTTCTTCTTGATTGCCATTTACCAGCGACCGTCCCACGCAGCGAAGTTCTGCAGCAACTGCAGGCCATGGGTATGGCTTTTCTCCGGGTGGAACTGCACGGCGAAACGCGAGCCTTCGGCCAGCGCGGCGGCGAAATCGACACCGTAGTGACCACCACCCACTACCTGCCGCGCGTTGGCGGCAGCGATGTAGTAGCTGTGCACGAAGTAGAACCGCGCCAGGTCCGGAATGTCGTGCCACAGCGGGTGACTCACCTTCTGCTTCACTTCGTTCCAGCCCATGTGCGGGACTTTCAGGTGTTCGCCGTCTTCATGTAGGTCTTTGCCGAAGAACTTCACTGCGCCCGGGAACAGGCCGATGCAGTCGACACCGTCATTCTCTTCGCTGGTGTCGAGCAAGGCTTGCATGCCCACGCAGATGCCAAGGAACGGACGATCCTGGCTGACTTCACGTACCAGCGAATCGAAGCCGAGGCGACGGATCTCCGCCATGCAATCGCGAATCGCGCCAACGCCAGGGAAAACCACCCGGTCGGCTTCGCGAATCACGTTGGCATCGCTGGTGATCAGCACCTTGCCGGCACCGACGTGCTCGAGGGCCTTGGCCACCGAGTGCAGGTTGCCCATGCCGTAATCGATAACCGCGACTGTCTGCATTACAGGACGCCCTTGGTCGATGGCATTTGCCCGGCCATGCGGTCATCGAGCTCGACGGCCATGCGCAGGGCGCGGCCGAAAGCCTTGAACACGGTTTCGATCTGGTGGTGGGTGTTGGTGCCACGCAGGTTGTCGATGTGCAGGCTGACCAGCGCATGGTTGACGAAGCCCTGGAAGAATTCCTGGAACAGGTCAACGTCGAAGCCGCCAACGGTGGCGCGGGTGTACGGCACGTGCATTTGCAGGCCTGGGCGACCGGAGAAGTCGATCACCACGCGCGACAGCGCTTCATCTAGCGGCACGTAGGCGTGGCCGTAGCGACGGATGCCTTTCTTGTCGCCGATGGCTTTGGCAAATGCCTGGCCGAGGGTGATACCGACGTCTTCCACAGTGTGGTGGTCATCGATATGCAGGTCGCCCTTGCTGACAATATCCAGGTCGATCAGCCCGTGACGGGCGATCTGGTCCAGCATGTGCTCAAGAAAAGGAACACCGATATCAAATCGGGCCTTTCCGGTGCCATCGAGGTTGATCGAGGCTTTGATCTGGGTTTCCAGAGTGTCGCGCTCGACAGACGCCTTACGTTCGGCCATCACCAGCTCCGCAAAATCATTGGGCGAAAAAGGCAGTCATTATAGGCGTGCGGGCGCCAAACAGAAACACGCGAGGTGATATCCCTGACGGAGTGAATTCGGGGGTTCCGGCGATAGACATGTCCATACAAGCTATTTGGCACACCACAAAACAAAATGTGGGAGCGGGCTTGCTCGCGAAAGCGGTGTTTCAGGCAACTTTAATGTTGACTGGCATTCCGCCTTCGCGAGCAAGCCCGCTCCCACAAGGGGTTATGCGTTTTACTTAGTGAAACAGCACCGCCGTCTTCTGCAGAGTCACCCAAACACCCCACGCCAGCGGAATGCCCACCACCAGCCACGCCGCAATCGCCAGCGGCTTGGTGCCCGGCGCAGCTTTCCACTCCAGCACGGTGCTGCTGTCAGCGCCTTTGTCATGGCCCAGCGCCTGTTCGGCGGCCAGTTCGGCGTCGGTCATGAAGTACTTGTCCGCCACCGGACGCACCAGCAGGTTGCACAGGAAACCCAGCACCAGCAGGCCGGCGAGGATGTAGAGGGTGATGTCGTAAGCCGCCGCACGCTCGACGCCGATGCTCAGCTGATATTCACGCAGGTAGTTCACCAGCACCGGACCGAGCACACCGGCAGCAGCCCACGCCGTCAGCAGACGACCGTGAATCGCACCGACCATTTGCGTACCGAACAGGTCCGCCAGATACGCCGGAACAGTCGCGAAACCGCCGCCATACATCGACAGAATGATGCAGAACGCCGCCACGAACAGCGCGATGCTACCCAGGTGACCCAGGTTCGGAATCAGTCCGTACAGGGCAAAGCCCAGGGCGAAGAACACGAAGTAAGTGTTTTTACGGCCCAGGTAATCTGAGAACGAAGCCCAGAAGAAACGTCCACCGATGTTGAACAGGCTCAGCAAACCGGTGAAACCGGCAGCGATGGCGGCGATTGAAGCCAGTTGCGAGGCGTCCAGCTGACCGAAGGTCAGGTCATTGCCCAGCAACTTGCCAGCGAACACTTCCTGCAACAGCGGCGACGCCATGCCGAGGATGCCGATACCGGCCGATACGTTCAGGCACAGCACCAGCCACACCAGACGGAACTGCGGCGTCTTCCAGGCCACATTCACGTGAACATGACGATGAGTGATCATCGCGTTCGAGGCTTTTTTCGCCGGGGCCGTCCAGCCTTCTGGCTTCCAGCCGGTTGGCGGAACGCGGTAGGACAGCGCGCCACCGATCATGAACACGAAGTAGATCGCGGCCATCACCAGAAAGCTCTGCCAGACGCCGACGCTGGTTGGCGAAGCGAAATGCCCCATCAGCGCCGCCGCCAGCGGAGCGCCGACCATTGCGCCGCCGCCGAAGCCCATGATCGCCATGCCGGTCGCCATGCCGCGCTTGTCCGGGAACCACTTGATCAGGGTCGACACCGGCGAAATGTAACCCAGGCCCAGGCCGATACCGCCAATGACCCCGGAGCCGATCCACATCAGCCAGATCTGGTGGGTATACACCCCCAGCGCCGAAATCAGCAGACCGCCACACCAGCACAGTGCCGATACGACACCGGCCTTGCGCGGTCCGGCATGTTCCAGCCAGCCACCCCAGATGGCGGCCGAGCAACCGAGGAAGATGAAGAATAGGGTGTAGATCCAGCCGAGCATCGAGATCGGCCAGTCACACTGGGACGAAAAGACTTGTGCGATAAAACTCATGTCGGGTGCGCAGGCCACCGGAGCGGTGATACCCAGCGCCTTGGACAGCGGCAACCAGAACACCGAAAAGCCGTAGGCCATGCCGATGCACAAGTGGATGGCCAGCGCGGCCGGTGGCACCAGCCAACGGTTGAAACCGGGCTTGGCGATGATCCGCTCCTTGGACAGGAACGCAGGCTGGTCGGCACTGAAGCCGTCCGCCGTGATGCTCGTGGTCATTGTGTATCCCCCAATTATCAGTATGGTTCGCCAGCCACAGTTCACTCCCGGCCTTTATGCACGCAGGCATGACCGTTTTTTCGGTCGAGCGCCTCGTTGTGCGACAACAGGTCGCAGAAGGACGGACGAACGGGCAAAGGTTACCATCTGCAAGTGGCAGAAAAACCAAACTGACATCACGTTTTGTACGTCATCTGATCTCCATCGCTTCATGACCTCACAGGAATCACCATGCCGATCATTGTCGAGCCGCTGAACCAAGCCACTGCCAAGGATCGGCAGGATCTGCAGAAGATCTACTGCGACGCCCCGGACTGGCTGTTCGCCCCTTTTTCAGGGGCCGCACAGTTGATCGAAGACTGTTTGCGCGACGGCACACTGATCGCCGGACGCTTCAATGATCGCCTGCTGGGCGCGGCCCGCTTGCAAAGGCACCAAGACGCCTGGCACTTGTCCCAAATATGTGTGCGAAAAATTACCCGTCGCCGTGGTGTTGCCGAGCGACTGGTTGCCGAAGCCCAGAAAATGGCCGCGCAATCGGGCATGCCCCTGCGCCTGCTGGCGCCTGCCGGGCATCTGGAGGCTCAGGCGCTGGCCGCCAAGCTGAAACTGCCGCTGGATGTATTGCCGGCGTGATCACTGACCGGTCGTCTGTTCGGGGGCGCTATACTCCTCGGCTAAATTTTGAATTCGACTAATTACAAGGACTCGCCCATGAAAGCGTTCGGCAAAATCCTGGGTCTGGTACTTCTCGGGCTGTTGCTGATCATTGTGGCGCTGGGCTTTGCCCTGACCCACCTCTTCGATCCCAACGACTACAAAGACGAGATTCGCCAGATTGCCCGCGACAAGGCTCACATCGAGCTGACGCTCAATGGCGATATCGGCTGGAGCCTGTTCCCGTGGCTGGGCCTGGAGCTGCACGACGCCAGTGTGGCGACCCTGATCAAGCCGACCGAGCCGTTTGCCGATTTGCAGATGCTCGGCCTGTCGGTGCGCGTACTGCCGCTGCTGCGCCGTGAAGTGCAGATGAGCGACGTGCGCGTCGAGGGCCTGAACCTGCGCCTGAATCGTGACAAGGACGGCCACGGCAATTGGCAAGACGTCGGCAAGCTGCCGGCAGTGGCCAACACCGACGCGACCAGCACCCCGCCGGCCGCTGGCGAACCTGCGCCCGAAGCGAGCGTCGCGGCGGAAAAGCCGCCGCAGCCGATTCGCCTGGACATCGACAGCCTGACCGTGAACAACGCACGGGTTGAATACACCGACGAACGAACCGGCAAGAGCTTCAGCGCCGAAAGCATTCAGTTGAGCACCGGTGCGGTTCACGACTCCGTCAACATTCCCCTCAAGCTCACGGCTTTCCTGTCAGCCAACCAGCCGGCATTGCGAGTGCGTACCGAGCTCAACGGTGAGGTGCGGATCGCACGTGCACTGCAGCGCTATCAGCTCGAAGACATGAGGTTGTCCGGCGAAGTGACCGGCGACCCATTACAAGGCAAGACCATGACCTTCTCCGCCCAGGGCCAGCTGGTGCTGGACAAGGCCGCCAATGTCGCCGAGTGGACCGGCATCAAAATCTCCGCCAACCAACTGCGGGCACTGGGTGAACTGAAGGTCAACGACCTCGACAAGACCCCACAAGTCAGCGGCGGCATCTCGATTGCCCAGTTCGACCTGGCGAAATTCGTCGATAGCATCGGCCAGAAACTCCCGGCCATGGCCGAAGGCAGCCTGAGCAAGGTCGAACTGGTCAGCCGTCTGGCAGCAACACCCACCAGCCTGGCGTTCGACAACGTCAACCTGAAAGTCGACGACAGCACCTTCAGCGGCCGCATTGCCGTCGAAGACTTCTCCAAGCAGTCGCTGCGCGCCGTGCTCAAGGCCGACACCTTCAACGTCGACCGTTACCTGCCGCCGAAGTCCGCCGAGGCCAATAGCGCGACACAAGTGCGTCAGGCCGAAGTCGCCAGCACCGAAGCCGATGCCATGGCCGGCGCCGGCAGTACTCCGTTGCCACCCGCGCCGACCAAGGACGCCTGGAGCAGCGAGCGCCTGTTGCCCGTGGAACGCTTGAGCAAGCTCGATGTGGACGCCGACCTGACCTTCGGCCAGTTGACCCTGCAAAAATTGCCGATCCATAACGCCGCGCTCAAGGCCACCGGCCAGGGCGGCCTGCTGACGCTGGGCAACCTGCGCGGCGACCTGTACGAGGGCAACTTCGAAACCACCGGCACGCTCGATGTACGCCAGCCAGTGCCGGCGTTGAACCTGCAGACGAAGATCAGCCGGGTACCGGCAGAAAAAATCCTCGAAAGCCAGGGCAAGAACCCGCCAGTCAAAGGCCTGGTCACGCTCAACAGCAGCCTGACCGGCAGCGGCAACAGCCAGAAAGCGTTGATCGAAACCCTCAACGGCAACGCCAGTTTCGTCATCAACAATGGCGTGCTGCTCAACGCCAACCTCGAGCAACAGCTGTGCAAAGGCATCGCCACGCTCAACCGCAAAACCCTCAACGGCGAACCCCGGGGCAAGGACACACCCTTCCAGGAGCTCAAGGGCAACCTGACCTTGCGTAACGGCGTGGCCAGCAACCCCGACCTGAAAGTGCGCATCCCGGGCATGACCGTCAACGGTGACGGTGACATCGATCTGCGAGTACTGGGCATGGACTACCGCGTCGGCATCATCGTCGAAGGCGATACCAGCGCCATGCCGGACCCGGCCTGTCAGGTCGGCGACAAGTTTGTCGGTGTCGAGTGGCCACTGCGCTGCCGCGGCCCGCTGGAGCTGGGCGCCAAGGCTTGCCGTTTGGATAACGACCGCATGAGCCAGGTCGCGGCCAAACTGGCTGGCGACAGGATCAGCGAAAAAATCGACGAGAAATGGGGCGACAAGGTCAACCCGAAACTCAAAGACGCGCTCAAGGAGCTGTTCAAGCGATGAGAGCCGAGCAGTTTTCAACGGCGGTGCTGGACTGGTTCGACCGCCACGGCCGGCACGATTTGCCCTGGCAGCAGGACATCAACCCGTATCGGGTATGGGTCTCGGAAATCATGTTGCAGCAGACCCAGGTCAGCACCGTGCTGAACTACTTCGACCGCTTCATGGCCTCGTTGCCAACGGTCGAAGCCCTGGCGGCGGCACCGGAAGACGAAGTGCTGCACCTGTGGACGGGCCTGGGTTACTACACCCGCGCGCGCAATTTGCAGAAGACCGCGAAGATCGTCGTCGAGCAGTACGGCGGCGAGTTTCCCCGGGATGTTGAAAAACTTACTGACTTGCCGGGGATCGGCCTGTCCACCGCTGGCGCCATTGCCAGCATCAGCATGGGCCTGCGCGCGCCGATCCTCGACGGCAACGTCAAACGGGTGCTGGCGCGATTTACCGCACAAGAGGGCTACCCCGGCGAGCCGAAGGTCGCCAAACAGCTCTGGGCCAACGCTGAGCGCTTTACGCCGCAGACCCGAGTCAACGCCTACACCCAGGCGATGATGGACCTGGGCGCCACACTCTGTACCCGCAGCAAACCGAGCTGCCTGCTGTGCCCGCTGGAAAAGGGCTGTGAGGCGCACATGCTCGGCCTGGAAACCCGCTACCCGATCCCCAAGCCGCGCAAAGCCATCCCGCAGAAACGCACATTGATGCCGATGCTCGCCAACAACGACGGCGCGATCCTGCTTTACCGTCGCCCGTCCACGGGCCTGTGGGGCGGTTTGTGGAGCCTGCCGGAACTCGACGACCTCGACGACCTGCCGCATCTGGCATCGCAGCACTCGCTGGAGCTGGGCACTCAAAAGGCATTGCCGAGCCTGGTGCACACCTTCAGCCATTTTCAGTTATCCATCGAACCCTGGCTGGTTCTGGTCCAGGAGTCCGGCCATCACGTGGCCGAGGCTGACTGGCTCTGGTATAACCTCGCCACCCCGCCGCGCCTGGGCCTTGCCGCCCCGGTCAAAACCTTGCTCGAACGCGCGGCCGCCGTATTGAACGCAGGAGAGTCGTCATGACCCGCACCATCATGTGCCGCAAGTACAAAGAAGAATTGCCAGGCCTGGAACGTGCTCCGTTCCCGGGCGCCAAAGGCCAGGACATTTTTGACCACGTCTCGCAAAAGGCCTGGGCCGACTGGCAGAAGCACCAGACCCTGCTGATCAACGAAAAACGCCTGAACATGATGAACGCCGAAGATCGCAAATATCTTCAGGGCGAGATGGACAAGTACTTCTCCGGCGAGGATTACGCCAAGGCCGAAGGCTACGTGCCGCCGTCGGAATAACCCCGATTTATCGGGGGTCGGAACGTAAGCGACGGTAATAATTAAAATTTTTTTGAAAACTTGCTTGACGACCCCCTGAAAAACCCGTTTAATGCGCCCCGTTGCCCAGATAGCTCAGTCGGTAGAGCAGGGGATTGAAAATCCCCGTGTCGGCGGTTCGATTCCGTCTCTGGGCACCAAATACCGAAACCCTGAATCGCAAGATTCAGGGTTTTTTTATGCCTGCGATTTGATGAGGCACCGGTCCAGTCACCATCGAAGCAACAATTCCCACCTCCTCTCGCCACGCCAGCAAGTACCCGTGATGGTTGCCGAGGCTGAGTCCCCAAAAGCTTCAGACATTGGAAATCGGCCCTTCCTGGCAGTCGCTTGGTTTGTCGGAACGCTCCGTATGCTTTAACGGAATTGGATGACATACGCTGATCATCGGCTTGTGCAGAATCGGAGGATAAGCTGCCGTACAGGTGGGAGCAGAGACACAACAGGGAAGACAATGACTGAGGCCATTCAACGAGATGTCGAAACCGCTGAGTTTTTTACTGAACAAGAAATCAGAACATTCCGCTTTGATATTCAGCAGGCAACATTGCTTAACAAGTTCGCCGAAGAACTGGCCGCCATCGGCGGGCCACAGGTAAGGGGAGCCAAGTCCAAAGCCTCTCTGGCAGCCACCGAATTAAAGTTCTCGTTTTCGAATGACCAATGCGAATTGCTGGGTGCCTACTCTGATGGCCTTGTTTGCGTGCTGATCTTTGAAGGGCTGCAAAAAATCACCGATGTCAGCCCTCCAAGTGAATTGCCAGACCTGAAATTCCTGGAAAATCGTCACGACGTCCTTTGCTTGGCCGCCCGTAATCAGATCTTGTTGAAACTGGTGGGTAACAGTGCCTTTGCCTATGACATGGACAATGAAGGAAAACTGGTTCGACTGGTGGCCAACTTCAAGGGCGGCGGATTGACCAGAATCCCTGCCGAGCCGGACATAAAAGAACTGAGTTCCCATTCCGGCCTCGCACTTGGCCCGCATACAGAGGCGCCTTACTGGTGCGCTGTGAACGCGAAAGACGGGCATTCGCCCTCTCCATCGTCGCTCATACTTTCCGCCTTGTGGAACCCGAGCCTGGAGCCTACGCGAGTCATTCCACTACCTCCCATACTCGAAAAAATTGGCGTCACCAACTGCCTCGCGCTGACCACGGGTAACTTCCAGTTCACTCGTAGTGACTCCTTTGTCAGCGGCAAAGGGGAAGATGGCCGCAACGTTTCGATTCTGGAGTTCGACGACAAGGCAGGGTTCACAGCCCGCTTTAACTCGTATCGTTTTTCGGTCAATGACAACGCCTCGACCTTTGTGAAAACGGCTTACACCGCCCTTTGCCAGGGTGTGGGTGAAGCAACACCGGTCGAATACACGCTGACCCAGGAATCGGCCATAGTCATCAATAACATCAGGGCTCTGCACTGTCGCGATGTCATCAAAGACAACAGACGGGTCTTGGTTCGTATTTTCGGACTTTCAAAATTTTCTTCCCCCATCGTTGTTTCCGAGGACCCGCTAGTGCTTCAGGGCTGATTTTTTATGTGATCAGGCTGTTGAACGACCAGTCATGTGATTACTGGCCAATAACCATAAAGAGAGAATGCAATGTCTTGGGATGTAATTGGCATGTTGGCGCTCGTCGCTTTTTGCGCCGGTTTTTTTGATGCGATTGCCGGTGGTGGCGGTTTGATCACCTTGCCTGCATTGTTCCTGGCAGGTGTAGATCCCATCAGTGCGATTGCCACGAACAAGTTCCAGGCCGCTTCGGCAACTGTTTCGGCAACTGTAACCTTTGCTCGCAAAGGAATGATCGAGTGGCGCGAAGGCCGTTTCCTGGTTATCTGCGGATTTATTGGCGGCGCCAGTGGTGCCTTGTTGGTCAGCTCTATTGATAAGCGCTATCTGGAAGTTTGCGTACCTATCATGCTGATCCTGGTAGCCATCTATTTTGCGCTCTCTCCAAAGCTGGCCAATGAAGATCGACGCAAGAGAATCGGCATTCTGCTTTTTTCGTTTAGCGTTGCGCCGATTCTTGGCTTCTACGACGGTATATTTGGCCCCGGTGTGGGCTCTTTCTTTATCGTCGGATTCGTACTGCTCTGCGGCTTGGGCATGATGCGGGCCATGAGCTTTACCAAACTTGCCAACGCCTCATGCAATCTCGGTTCTCTGTCGGTCTTTATCACCAAAGGTGTGATTATCTGGCCGGTAGCCATTGCCATGGCTTTGGCAGCCTTCGTCGGCGCTCAATTGGGTGCACGGGCCGCTGTTCGGGTCGGACCACGGTTGATCAAACCTATGTTGATCGTGGTCTGCTGCGCCTTGGCCATCAAGCTGCTGAGCGTAGAAACCAACCCTTTACGCGTTGCACTCATCCAAACATTGGCGTCGTTATGATCGTCACGTCGGTGATGACCAGCGCGTCCTAATGCTTGGGATCTGACGATACCCCCACTTCGCCGCTTCGCCAGACCCTCAATCTTCATTTGAAAAAACCCGCGTATCCATCACCGGGATCGCGGGTTTTGTCGTTTCTGGCCTTGAGCCTTGAGCACCAATGGTTCAGAGCCTCTCGTTAACTCGCATCATTCCAGTGGAAAACCAGGTTACGGGCTGCACCACTGCCAACATCGGCAACGTCCTTCCGTGTTTCTCCGTGATGCGTCGCAATGACGGTGTATTTACCGGCAGGCAGTTTCACGTAAACCAGCGGACCGGCGTCATTGAGCGTCAGCACGGTCTGCCCCGGGGCTTTCTGAATAACTACATTCACGTCAGGAGAGTATTCATTTCCCGTCCCGACAGAGAACGTCATGTGCAGGTTATAGCCGGTGGTCTGCTGGATGGCCTTGGACTCATCCTCGCCGATACCGCCGGACAGGTAGGTGATGCCGTTTTGCTCCTGGCTTTGCACCTGCACCCCCGAGCTGTCGATTGGCTCAAGGCTGGCGGCAGGTGACATCGCTGGAAACATCAGCACGCCTACAGCAGTGAGGGGCAACAGGAGTGAATGGAAGTATTTCATGATGACGACTCCCGGGTTCTGCAGAACCCAATCGTTACACTCTTTGGATTTCCAGTCGGAGGGATGGGTTTAGATTGATTTGGCTTGAGTACGAAACGTACTACGCCATTTGTTCCTCAGCCCTCGCCCGGATTCAGACCTGTCCTGCCTGAGAACCCGGTATTTCCTGCCTGTTTCTCAGTAACACCCGGCATCTTCGAAGGGTGCTCACTTGTCATTCTCTTTCGCTGTTCAACTTGCTGCGGAAGACCTCATGACGACCCTCACACCCAACGACACTCACGATCCACATCTGGCATCACTGCTTGGCAACCTTGGAAAATTGATCCATCAGGCACGTCAGAAGGTGCTTCGGGCGGTCGATACTGTTCAAGTGCAAACCTGTTGGCAGATCGGGCGACATATTGTCGAGTTCGAGCAGCAGGGGGCTCGGCGGGCGAGATATGGCAAACGCTTACTGGCCACTTTGGCAAAAGTACTCAGTGCCGACTTCGGCAAAGGCTTTGACGAACGCAATCTGCGTTACATGCGAGATTTTTATCAAACTTTTCCAATTTGGAACGCAGTGCGTTCCGAATTGAGCTGGACCCACTACCGCCGCTTGCTTCGGGTCGACAACGACAGCGCTCGTCTCTGGTACATGAACGAAGCAGTTACCCAAAACTGGTCAAGCCGAGCGCTGGAGCGCCAGATCAATACGTTGTACTACGAACATCTGCTGGCGAGCCGCGATCGCGGCAGCGTCAAGCAGGAGGCCGCCACCCACATTCAAAACATGAAGGCCAGCCCTCGGGATTTCATCCGTGATCCGGTGGTACTGGAGTTTCTTGGTTTACCCACTGCCGGCAAGCTTCAGGAAAGCGAGATCGAACAAGCGCTGATCGAACAACTGCAGGGCTTCTTGCTTCAGCCGGGAAAGGGCTTCGCTTTCATTGCCCGTCAGCAACGCATCAGTATCGGCAGCAAAGACTTCTGCATCGATCTGGTGTTCTACAACTACTTGCTCAAGTGCTTCGTCATCGTCGATATCAAGCGCGGTGAACTGACCCATCAGGATCTGGGGCAGATGGACATGTACTTGAGCATGTACGACAACCTCAAACGTGGCGCGCAAGACAGTCCCACGGTCGGCATCATTCTCTGCGCGCAAAAGGATGAATCCGTGGTGCGTTACTCAGTGCTGGAAGGCAACGAGCAACTGCTCGCCAGCAAGTACAAGCTTGTCCTGCCGAGTGAAGAGCAACTTCGTAACGAACTGGACAGGCAATGGGCGGCACTTGAAGAACGACTGCCCGATCAACAACCGCGTTGAGACGAACGGATTGTTCATCAACGGCATCAAGACTATCGTTGGCAGCTACCCGCAAAGGACTGACGCCGATGAATTTGCAGGACACGCCTCCACTGGCCCCCATTCAAATCGAGTTGCCGCTGCCGGATACCACCCCCGGCAAACCGTTCAAGGAAACCGCCGCGGACGGTTTCATCCTCGGTGGCTTCACCTGGCGACACGCCTCTCAGGACGCCGCTCGTCCGGTGGTGATCATCAATGCCGCCACGTCGGTCCGTTGCCGGCATTACTCACGTTTTGCCGACTACCTGTTCGACCACGGCTTCGATGTCATCACCTATGACTACCGCGGCATCGGCGAGTCGCGGCCGGCATCGCTCAAGGGGCTTCAAGCCTCGTGGAGCGATTGGGGTGCGCTGGATTTCGAGGCGATGCTCAAGCGCGCACAGCGTGAGTTCCCAAGGCAGCCTATCGATGTGGTCGGCCACAGCTTTGGCGGCTGTGCAGCGGGCCTGGGGGCGTCCGGGCACCTGATCCGGCGTCTGGTGACGGTCGGTGCACAATTCGCCTACTGGCGCGACTATGCGCCGGCCCATCGCTGGCGCATGTTCGCCAAGTGGCATGTGCTGATGCCGCTGGTGACGATGATCTACGGCTACTTTCCGGGCAAACGCCTTGGCTGGCTGGAAGACACACCCGCCGGCGTGGTCCGAGACTGGAGCCTTTCCACTGCCCGCTACGAGAATCGCTCCAGCGGCCGCACAATCAGCAAAACCGCCGGGCAGCTGCCCTTTGCCGGTGTCACCGCGCAAACCCTGGCCATCAGCATTAGCGACGATCCCTACGGCACGGTCCCGGCCATCGAGCGCCTGCTCGGCTACTTCACCGGCAGCACAAACTCTCACCTGCGCATCCACCCCGAAGACATCGGCGAAGAAGAAGTCGGACATTTCGCCTTTTTTCGCAGCGCATACCAAGCCACACTATGGCCCATTGCATTGGCCTGGCTGCAAAACGGCGAGCTGGCCCCCGATACCCCCGGGCGGCGAGTGCCACGCAGCTAGGCCTTTTGCCCTTTCAACGAATACGGAACGACGCCCATGGCCTCCGCCAACAAGCAGCAAAAACGCGCCTCCCGCGCCAAGGCCAAGGCCAAGCAGAACCGCACCCAGCGGGCTGCCGCGCCGGTGGAACTGGACCCGAACGACGATCGCATCGACTTCGAGTCGGTGGACCTGACCGAACTGTTCAAGAAAATGATCGACGCCGAAAAAATCAGCCAGCAAGCCCTGTGCACGGCCTTCCTCGAAGACCCGCTGCTGGAACTGGTGTACGAGCAGGAAGGCGAAGAAGGCGCGATGGACTTCATCCTTGCCGCGTTGATCGAGTATCGCCAATGGGCGACCGAAACCGACGAAGCCGGCGCCCTGGCGTGGATCGAATCACCGGCCTTCCAGGCCGACTACGTGGCGGCGTCCGACGCCATTGCCGCGCAAACCCAACAGAAACCGAACTGAGTTCCCATGGCCTCCCTGAACAAGCAACAGAAACGCGCCAAACGCGCAAAAGCCAAAGCCAAGCAGATCAATATCCACGGCCGCAAACCCGCCGCGCTGGACGATGACCTTGGCCACCTTGCCGAGCCGATCCCGGAATACACCCTGGCAATGTTCAGCAAAATGCGCGACGCGGAAGCCGTCAGCCGCAGCGAAATGCTCTCGGTGTTGCTGAGGAACCTCGCCTTTATCATCATCGACCATCCAGAACTGCTGGACATGGAAAACGCCGACGACGAAGGCATGGCCGCCACCCACCTGGCCGCCGACATGCTGATCGACTACCGCATGTGGGCCGACGGCATGGATCGCGAGACCGCCCAGGTCTGGCTGAGCGAGCCGCAGTTCATCGCCGATTTCGGCGCTGCACTGGATGTCTACCGCGAGTCGCTGGAAGTACCGGAAGAAAAAGCCGAGTAAGGGTTACGCCCAAACAAAAACGGCCGCTTGTCATCTCTGACAGCGGCCGTTTTGCGTTACGCGGTATGGATCAGTTCAGCACCACCGCGCCGCGTTTTTCCAGGTTGCGGCGGCGAGCCACCAGCAAACCAGCCGCTACCACCAGAGCACTGAGCAAGCCGGTCGCGAGGATTTCCACGCGATGGGCTTCCTGGAACAGCATGATGGTCAGGGCCGCGACGATGAACACGATCACCGCGTAGGTCAGGCCCGGGAACAGCCACATGCTGAAGGCGATTTTCTCGCCGCGCGCTATACGCTGCTTACGCATGCGCAGTTGCGAAATCGCAATTACCAGGTACACCAGCAATGCGATGGCGCCGGAGCTGGCCAGCAGGAATTCGAACACGGCAGCCGGAGCCACGTAGTTGGCGAAGGTCGCCAGGAACGCTGCGCCAGTGGACAACATCACTGCCCAGTAAGGCGTGCCACTTTTGTTGGTGCGCGTGGACATCGCCGGCGCATCGCCGCGTTTGCCCAGGGAAAACATCATGCGCGACGACGTGTAGAGCGCCGAGTTCAGGCAGCTGGTCACAGCAACCAGTACCACAATGTCGACGATCATCTTGGCGTTCGGGATGCCCATGCGTTCAAGCACAGTCTGGTAGGAACCAAGGCTGGCCAGGATCGGGTCGTTCCATGGCACCAGGGCCACAACGATGAAGATCGACACGAGGTAGAACAAGCCGATCCGCCAGATCACCGAGTTGGTGGCCTTGGAGATTTGCTTGCCCGGATCTTTCGATTCCGCGGCCGCGATGGTCACGATTTCGGTGCCCATGAAGGAGAACATGGTGGTCAGGATCGCACCCAGCACCGCGCCCATGCCGTTTGGCAGGAAGCCTTGGGTGTCGAACAGGTGCGAAACACCGCTGACCTGGCTGTTCGGCAGGAAGCCGAAGATCGCCAGGACGCCGAGCACAATGAAACCAATGATTGCCACAACCTTGATCAGGGCGAACCAGAACTCGAACTCACCGTAGTTCTTTACGCTGAAGAGGTTGGTCACGGTCAGCAGCATCGTGATGACCAGAGCGAAGGCCCAGATGTCCACGCCTGGGAACCAGGCATGCAGGATGGTCGCGGCGGCGTTGGCTTCCAGTGGAATCACCAGCACCCAGAACCACCAGTACAACCAGCCGATGGTGAAACCGGCCCAGTGACCGATCGCGCGGTCGGCGTAAGTCGAAAACGAACCGGTGTCCGGCGAGGCAACGGCCATTTCGCCGAGCATGCGCATCACCAGCACCACCAACATGCCGGCGGCGGCGTAAGCCAACAGAACAGCCGGACCTGCAGCGGCGATGGCGTGACCCGAGCCAACGAACAAGCCGGCGCCGATAACCCCGGCAATCGACAGCATGGTCACGTGGCGCGGTTTGAGCCCCTGTTCGAGGCCATTAGAGCTTTGGGTACTGCTCATTAAAACTACCTTTGTAAGGAGAAGCGAATGCGTGCATCCCGTTCGGCGAACCTTCTCGTAAAAAGAAGCCAACGGGGCGTTCTGGATTCTGCACGCAATAATTGCGCCAAAATATTTCAAAACCCTCTAACCCGGCGATCTCGCCTTGACCGGACAGTCATCGCAACCCATTGAATTCACTGGCACTTTGCCAGAACGTTACCCTGCGACCCACTTTGTGTGGTGAATCAATGCACCGGAAACACACCTGAAAATGGCTCTGCGCACATTAAAAGTGCACTAGCGGTGCATTTGGCCGGATAGCGCTTCCAACACCCTGTCAAAGCTGGCAACATCGCGCCTTTTTTTGCGGCAGCCACCGCGCTTTTTATCGACAGGCAAGGTTCAAACAGCTGTTCGGTTGTTGATGGGGCGACAGTCTGCTGCGCCGATGCGACAACCTGCCACGCACCAGCCGTTTACCGTCCGTAGCGCTGTTGGCTGCCATTGAAACGCTATGCTAGGTTGGCCGCCTCGCCAGGAAGGCCGCCAACAGCAGGAGCGCAACATATATGAGGAACGCACATGGCTGAGGCCACGCCCGCGCTTGAAATCCGCAACTTGCACAAACGCTACGGTTCGCTGGAGGTGCTCAAAGGCATCTCGCTGACCGCCCGCGACGGCGATGTGATCTCGATCCTGGGTTCCTCCGGCTCCGGCAAGTCCACGTTCCTGCGGTGCATCAACCTGCTGGAAAACCCGCACCAGGGCCAGATCCTGGTCGCTGGCGAAGAACTCAAGCTCAAGGCCGCGAAGAACGGTGAACTGGTGGCCGCCGACGGCAAGCAGATCAATCGCCTGCGCAGCGAAATCGGTTTTGTGTTTCAAAACTTTAATCTGTGGCCGCACATGAGCGTGCTCGACAACATCATCGAAGCCCCGCGCCGTGTGCTCGGCCAGAGCAAGGCCGAAGCCATCGAAGTGGCCGAAGCCCTGCTGGCCAAGGTCGGTATCGCCGACAAGCGCCATGCCTACCCGGCGCAGTTGTCCGGCGGCCAGCAACAACGCGCGGCCATCGCCCGCACCCTGGCCATGCAGCCCAAGGTCATCCTGTTCGACGAGCCCACCTCGGCGCTTGACCCGGAAATGGTCCAGGAAGTACTTAATGTCATCCGCGCGCTGGCCGAAGAAGGCCGCACCATGCTGCTCGTGACACACGAAATGGGCTTCGCCCGTCAGGTCTCCAGCGAAGTGGTGTTCCTCCACCAGGGCCTGGTAGAAGAGCAAGGATCGCCACAGCAGGTGTTTGAAAACCCGCTCTCGGCGCGCTGCAAACAATTCATGTCCAGCAACCGCTAACGGAGCTACCCACATGCAGAACTACAAAAAGGTCTTCCTGGCTGCCGCCGTCACCCTGGCGTTCAGCGCCGGTGCCATGGCCGAAACCCTGAAGATGGGCATCGAAGCGGCTTACCCGCCGTTCAACAATAAAGATGCCAGTGGCAATGTCGTCGGCTTCGACAAAGAGATCGGCGACGCCCTGTGCGCCAAGATGAAAGTCGAGTGCACCGTCGTGACCTCCGACTGGGACGGCATCATCCCGGCCCTGAACGCCAAGAAGTTCGACTTCCTGATCTCCTCGATGTCGATCACCGACGAGCGTAAGCAAGCGGTGGACTTCACCGACCCGTACTACTCCAACAAGCTGCAGTTCATCGCCAAGAAAGACATCGACTTCAAAACCGACAAGGTGGCGCTCAAAGGCAAGATCATCGGCGCCCAGCGCGCGACCCTGGCCGGCACCTTCCTGGAAGACCACTATGGTGACGACATCACCATCAAGCTCTACGACACCCAGGAAAACGCCTACCTCGACCTGACTTCCGGTCGTCTGGACGGCATCCTGGCCGACAAGTACGTCAACTACGAATGGCTGAAAAGCGACGCCGGCCGTAGCTACGAGTTCAAGGGCGACCCAGTGGAAGAAAGCGACAAGATCGGTATTGCCGTGCGCAAGAAGGACCCGATCCGCGAGAAGCTGAACTCCGCGCTGAAAGAAATCGTCGCTGACGGCACCTACAAGAAGATCAACGACAAGTACTTCCCGTTCAGCATCTATTGATACTGACCTGCCTGACCGGCGCCTGATGGCGCCGGTTCTCGGCCTTGCCTGCCGCGATTTGAAAAGAAATCCATGATTATCGACCTCTACGGATTCGGCCCGGCGCTCGCCGCTGGCGCGCTGATGACTGTGAAACTGGCACTCTCGGCCCTGTGCCTGGGGCTGGTACTCGGTCTGCTCGGCGCCTTGGCCAAGACTTCCCCGTACAAGCCGCTGCAATGGCTTGGCGGTACTTATTCGACCCTGGTTCGCGGCATCCCGGAATTGCTCTGGGTGCTGTTGATCTACTTCGGCACGGTCAACCTGATGCGTGCCCTGGGCGAGTTCTTCGGCAACCCCGACCTTGAACTCAATGCCTTCGCCGCCGGTGTAATCGCGCTGGGCCTGTGCTTCGGCGCCTACGCCACGGAAGTGTTTCGCGGTGCGATCCTTGCCATTCCCAAAGGCCATCGCGAAGCCGGTGTGGCCCTGGGCCTGTCGAAATGGCGCATCTTCACCAAGTTGATCATGCCGCAGATGTGGCGCATCGCCCTGCCCGGCCTGGGCAACCTGTTCATGATCCTGATGAAAGACACCGCGCTGGTGTCGGTGATCGGCCTGGAAGAAATCATGCGTCATGCGCAAATCGGCGTGACCGTCTCCAAACAGCCGTTCACCTTCTATATGGTGGCCGCGTTCATGTACCTGAGCCTGACGGTTCTGGCGATGACCGGCATGCACTTCCTGGAAAAACGTGCCGCTCGCGGCTTCGCGAGGAGCACCCAATGAACTGGGAAGTCATCATCAAATGGCTGCCGAAACTGGCCCAGGGCGCAACCCTGACCCTGGAACTGGTGGCCATCGCTGTGATCGCCGGTTTGCTGCTGGCCATTCCACTGGGCATCGCCCGCTCGTCGCGCCTGTGGTGGGTACGGGCATTTCCCTACGGCTACATCTTCTTTTTCCGTGGTACGCCGTTGCTGGTTCAGCTGTTCCTGGTCTACTACGGCCTGGCGCAGTTCGACGCGATCCGTAACAGTTCGATGTGGCCGTACCTGCGCGATCCCTTCTGGTGCGCCACGGCGACCATGACCTTGCACACTGCGGCCTACATTGCGGAAATCCTGCGGGGCGCCATTCAGGCGATACCACCGGGCGAGATCGAGGCGGCGCGGGCGCTGGGCATGTCCAGACCCAAAGCGCTGTTCTACATCATCCTGCCGCGCGCCGCGCGCATCGGCCTGCCGGCCTACAGCAACGAAGTGATCCTGATGCTCAAGGCCAGCGCCCTGGCCAGCACCGTGACCCTGCTGGAACTGACCGGCATGGCCCGCACCATCATTGCCCGGACCTACCTGCCGGTGGAGATCTTCTTCGCCGCGGGCATGTTCTACCTGGTGATGGCCTATGTGCTGGTGCGCGGTTTCAAGCTGCTGGAGCGCTGGTTGCGCGTCGATGCCTGCCAAGGGCGTTGATGCCGGCGTGTTGACGGGCGAGGCCTTGCTCGCCCGCTTCACCGCGCTGGATGCTTTTCTGACAGAGCATCAGGCACTGTGGAAACCCCGGCCGTTCACTCATCTACAGCTACCCTGGGAAGCGTCCTACCCGGAGTTAGCCGCATGGCTACGCGAGCGAACGCTGGAAGACGCGGAAAACGCTCACAACCAACCAGCCCTCCTGAATGCACCGGAACCCTTTGCTTCCTTGGCAAGGATGTCCGTTGCCTTGAGTGCCGAGGATGAATTGCCCGCACGCGCACTCGAAGCGGCGGGCCATCGATTGAACGTCGATGTACCGGGGCGCAAATGGCAGCAGATCGAAGCCTTTGCCAGTCGATTGCAGTTTTCCGAAGCACCGAAGCATTGGCTGGACTGGTGCTCGGGCAAGGGACATCTGGGGCGCCGCCTGTTGCAACCGGGGCAACAACTGACGTGCCTGGAATACGACCCGGCACTGGTAACCAGCGGCCAGGCACTCAGCCAACGCCATCACCTGCATGCGCTGCATATCGAACAGGATGTGCTCGCGGCAGACGCTGCTTCTTTATTGAGTGCGAATCACACGCCTGTCGCGCTTCACGCCTGCGGTGATTTGCATGTGCGGCTGATTCAACTCGCCAGTGCCACAGGCTGCAAACAACTCGCCATTGCACCGTGCTGCTACAACCGGATCAGTCTTGCCCAATACTCGCCGATTTCCTCGGCCGCCAAAGACTCTGGTTTAAAGCTTTCCCTCGACGACCTCGCGCTGCCCATGAGTGAAACCGTTACCGCCGGCGCCCGCGTGCGACGTCAACGCGACACCTCCATGGCCCGACGCCTGGGCTTCGACTTGCTGCAACGACAACTGCGGGGCATGGACGAGTACCTGCCAACCCCTTCCCTGCCAAGCGCATGGCTGGACAAACCCTTCGCCGATTACTGCCATCACCTGGCCGCACTCAAAGAGTTATCCACAATCGGCCCGCAAAATTGGCCAGCCCTCGAAGCCGCCGGTTGGCAGCGACTGGCCGAAGTGCGCAACCTTGAACTACTACGCGGACTTTTCCGACGCCCACTGGAGCTTTGGCTGGTCCTTGACCGGGCACTTTTCCTCGCCGAGCAGGGCTACAGCGTCCGCGTCGGCACCTTCTGCAAAACCCCGCTCACGCCGCGTAATTTTCTGCTCCTGGCCGAACGCGCTTAAATACATCCGGACTGTGGATAACTCTGTTGATGGAATTATCGTGGATCCAATATCCACGCCGGTTTCATGGTCAAATCCATACTGTTCATTTTTTGTACACACACATAAAAAATCGAAAAAACAGGTATTTGCGGACAAACGAGAACGGATCCACAAATTCGGCCTAAACCCAGTGCGCTACCAATGACATTGTGCATAAACATTTAATGAAAACGACATAAATGCCTAATCCCGGACCGCAGACAGGGGAAATTGCACCCTTTCATTACTCTTGATATACACACACGCAAGGGCGCCGGCAGCGCGGCCACGAACAAGAACATTCCTCACACAGGATGCGCCAGTGACGTTCATTTCCTACGCACAGAATTTCGAAGACATACGCCTGTGGCGCGCCCTCAAAACCGTCGAGAACGGCTTCTACATCGACGTCGGGGCAAACGATCCCACCCATGACTCAGTCACCAGGGCGTTCTACGACAACGGCTGGACCGGCATCAACGTCGAACCGATGCCCAACTACTACGAAGCCCTGTGCCAGCAACGCCCCAAAGACACCAACCTGCAATGCGCGGCCGGGGAAAGCGCTGACGACCTGACCTTCTACGGCATCGCCGGCACCGGCCTCTCGACCCTCGAGCCGGCCATGGCCAAACTGCACAAAGACGCCGGCATGGACGTGCGCAGCCAAACGATCAAGTCCCGCACCCTGACCTCCATCTGCGAAGAACACGCCCAAGGCCGCGCCATTCACTTCCTGAAAATAGATGTCGAAGGCCACGAAGAAACCGTCCTGCGCGGCATGGACTTCAGCCAATGGCGGCCATGGGTGATACTCATCGAAACCCCCTGGGCCCGCGACCAGACCTGGGAAACCCTCGTCACCGACGCCGGCTACCACTCCATCCTGTTCGACGGCATCAACACCTACTACCTCGCCGAAGAACACCTGAACCTCAAACCCGCCTTCGACATCCCGCCGTGCAACCTGGACGAGTTCCAGTTCTGCAAAGGCCACAACTTCAGCCACCCCGTCAGCGACGCCGAACACCAACTCGCCGCCGCCCTGCAACGCGCCGAACAGGCCGAAGCACAGCTGCGCGCGATGCAAAACAGTCGAACCTGGCAAGCCATTCAGAAACTCAAGAAAACCCTGCTGCGCACCTGACCTGAAGCCCGAACAAAAATAGTCAAAATTCAGGGGTTTACAGAAGCCAACCAATCGCTATAATCGTCGCCCTGACACGCCGGTATAGCTCAGATGGTAGAGCAACTGACTTGTAATCAGTAGGTCCCGGGTTCGATTCCTGGTGCCGGCACCATACAAGGTTCCAGAGAAGGCTTTCAAAATCTCTGGAACCCCCGAAAAACCCGCCTTCTGGCGGGTTTTTTCGTTTTTGCGTTCCATCGGTTTCCGTCAGAAACTGGTGGATTCCAACCGTTTTAGGGGTAATGTTAGGGGTAAGGTAATTCGATAAAGGGGGAGTACCCTTATGTCGCGCACCACTGCTCCACTCTCCGATTCGGCTTGCCGCTCAGCCAAGCCCACCGACCGCGCCTACAAGCTTTTCGACGGCGACGGCCTCTACCTTCTAGTCCAACCCAATGGCCGTAAAGGCTGGCGTCTCAGGTATGTCAAACCTGATGGACGCGAAGGACTGACCTCGTTCGGCAGCTATCCCGTGGTCGGCCTCGCCGATGCGCGCAACAAGCGTCTGGCGGTCAAGCGGATGTTGGCGGAAGGCATCGACCCCATAGAGAACAAACACCAAACCAAGACGCAGGCCGCAATCAAAGGCCGAACCTTTGAAAGCGCTGCACTGGAATGGCACAAAGCGATGTCTGCCAAATGGGCACCGGGCCACACCAAGACGGTTCTGAGCCGCCTCAAAACCCATGTCTTCCCGCTGATCGGTGCTCGCTCCATTGTCGATCTGGACACCCATGACCTGATGCAACCTCTGGAAGCGATCCAGAAACGCGGCACGATTGACGTCGCTTTAAGGGTACAAAACTACCTGCAAAGCATCATGCGCGAGGCGAAACGTGCTCGACAGATCGCGGCAAACCCTGCCTCCGACCTTGAAGGTTTGATCAAAGCTCCGAGGGTGATTCACCGCCCTGCTTTACCCTTATCGCGTCTGCCTGAATTGCAGGAGCGTATCGACACCTACAGAGGCCGCGCACTTACCCGGCTGACGGTCATGCTCTCGCTGCATGTGTTCGTCCGCTCCAGCGAACTGCGCTTCGCCCGCTGGAGCGAGTTCGACCTCAAGCGCGGCACCTGGGAGATACCGGACACTCGACCCGCGTTGGACGGAGTACCCTTTTCAACAAGGGGTACGAAGATGGCCGGGGACATCCACCTTGTACCCTTATCGCCGCAAGCCGTGACCCTGCTTGAACAGATCCACGTCCTCACCGGCAAATTCGACTTGGTGTTTGCAGGCGATGCCAAGCCCTGGAAGCCCATGTCTGAAAACACGGTGAACAGCGCACTCAGAAAGATGGGCTACGACACCAAAACTGAAATCTGCGGCCATGGCTTTCGCTCAATGGCCTGTAGTGCGCTGATTGAATCAGGACTGTGGTCCGAGACCGCGATTGAAAGGCAGATGAGCCACAAAGAGCGGAACAACGTCCGCGCCGCTTACATCCACAAGGCAGAGTTCATCGAGGAGCGCAGGCTGATCATGAACTGGTGGAGCCGGTACCTGGAGGCCAACCGGCAGGAGCATGTCACTCCACACGAATTCGCGAACCAGACCGGAGCGAACGTCACTCGCCTAAAAGCAAAACGTGGCGCAACTGAGTAAGCGCTCGGTCTTCATATCTCAGTGATCCGCTTGTCCACGCGGGTCCATCCAAACAGGGCTGCAAAGCCGCCCTGTTTGGATGGACCTCACTTAAAAAATCTAAAGCCCACCCAACGGTCTGTGGAAAACCACTGATTTCCACAGGTGGATAATTTAACCCACAGCTTCAGACGCGCCGGAATCAAGGGGGTTACACATTGTCCCCAACTCTAGGCGAAAACGAACAATCACTTACGCTGAAGGCTCAGTTCGACTGATGCACTAGGAACCACAAACCGAAAAGCCCAAATTGTGGACTGAAACAGTCGAACCGCAACAACCCGGTTGAAAGAGGTGTTTGCGTTGCGGCCCATAGACGCTCCTGTAAAGCCGATGGCAAAATTGTGGCACACTGCGTTGAGAGGGCGAACCTCGCCCATGGCAAGCAGCAATCTCGACCAAAATGCACATTTTGGTGGGCATCCATCGAAGAAAGGACTGGCAAGGCCCAGACCTTTAATGGAAAGCCGTCAAAGGAGCAGTAAACTTCAATCGTCAGCGAAGTTGAGAAGGAGTTCAATGAAAATCCGCGCAACGAGTCTAGCTGGCCCTCTCAACGCCAATCCCCATTGCTGTTGCCTTCGATTAGAGCTGAAAAATCGCGTAGCCTCCAAAAAACTCATTAGGCTTAACCTATACACACATGTCCGCTCTCTGGCTAATACCTGGGCCAAGCGTAAAGCCGTTATACCTATAAATATTTATCACAAAACCGTCCAAATCTTTAAGTGGCCACCTCTACAAAATCTAAAGATGCTTACAGTTGTAAGTTCTAACCAAAGCCGATATCAAAATAAAACAAATTCCAAAAAAAATATTGATTCATATCTGGGAACGTTGAAATGAGCGGCTTTATTGAAAATCTCTCGCCAAAGGAATGGGAAAGTTTTTGCGAAGTAATGCTTAGACAGCATTTCGGTGCAAAAAATTTCTACACTGTCCCCGATCAAGATGGCGGAGATTTAGGCTTAGAGTTTTACACGATTGATGGGACAATATTTCAGTGCTACTACCCAGACAGCGGCATTGAAATGGGAATATATAAAAAAAGAATACAAAAGAAAATAAACGACGATCTTAAAAAACTAAAAGAAAACGAAAAAGAAATACTAAAACTAATTGACGACATCAAAATAAATCAATGGGTACTACTAACCCCTGAATTCAAGTCTAAAGACTTAATTTCATACTGTAACAAAAAGAAAAAAGAAGTAATACTTGAAGACATTTCCTATATAGAAAACTCCACATTCAAAGTAAAAATAGAGACAGCAGAGAGCTATCCCGATGGTAAGCTTTATGCTCAAGGCGTTTACAATGCAGCAATCAACATTCCATTATTAACTGTTGATGAAAGCTTACGAAATACTTGGATATCAAGTAATGCGCAGTTCTCTTCAAATATCGCAAGAAAATCCACCAAATTAATGGGTGAACGGAGTGAAGATTTCCAAAACATTGTCGTTTCAAAATATATTCAGATTGATAAATTTCTTGAACAGCTTCGTGATGATCACCCGAACCTTCATGCGACAATCGAAGATAGTGCAAGAGCGCAGTTAGAAAGCATAAAAGAGAATTCCATATTCCTATCGAAGTTAGATTCTGACTTTGTAAAAAGTATTGTTGAAAATAATAAAGAAGCCTTTTCAAAGCACTCGAAATTCATGTCCGACACTAACGTTCAATCATTAACCTTTGGCTATCTTTCCAAATGGATTGCAGAGTGCTACATGGACTTTAAATAATGAAAAATGAACGCCAGATAACTCCGATAATAAGTGATAAGCCATACCCTATACCTATAGAGATGCGGCCACTCTGGAGGATCTCGCTGATTATTATCAGTATTGAGCGGGTATCCAACGAAAAAAAATACTTAGATTCCAAAAAGCTGAACATATTGATCTGGATGCTTATTAGAAAAAATAGATGGCCAGAATATGAAGACTATTTAAAAGATCGAACCCTTGATATACCCCTAATATCAGTGGATACAGCGACATACAAAGCAATCGAGATTTGTGTGGCAAAAGCATTGGTTACATTATCCGATGGTAGAGTCCACATTACAGATGCTGGTCAAGATATCTATAGAACCATTCTTGAAAGCGCAGTGATGCAAGAAGAAATAGATTTTTTAGATAACTTTGGAAAAAAACTCACTGACGCTAAAGTTAAAAGCCTCACAGGGGGACTAATATAATGCTTGGTCTAAAAATCAAAGAACTAGAAATCTCCGTCAATACTTCAAGCGGCCCTTTCTCTGCAAAGCTATTTTTTAATGATGGCTTGAATATAATACGTGCAAATAACTCCTCCGGCAAATCAACCTGTATTAACGCCATTGCATTTGGACTCGGGCTTGAGGCAATTCTCGGCCCAAGTCGTAAAAGACCGTTCCCCAAGTCCCTCTATGAAGTCATTTACAAAAGCAAAACCGACGAGACACCATATTTAGTAAAAAGCTCCAATGTGCAATTAAAGATAGTCAATAGTCGCGGAGATGAGGCAACCCTACTAAGAGAAATCGAAGGAAACAGCCAAAAAATCACGGTTAGCTCATTGATATCAACGCAAGATTATTTTCTAGGTTCGGCTGGAGAAGTTGGCTCTGCAAAAAGCGAACTAGGTTTTCATCACTGGCTTGCAAAATTCATTGGTTGGACGCTCCCGGAGGTAGTTACTTTCGATGGCAAAGAAACAAAACTATATCTAGAATGTATATTCCCTCTATTTTTCATCGAACAAAAACGCGGATGGTCAGAAATACAAGCAAACATACCTACCCATTACAACATCAGAAATGTTAAGAAAAACGCAGCCGAATTCTGCCTAGGATTCAACAGTTTTGAGCAAGAGAAAAAGATCTTCATGCTCAAAGCCAAAGTAGATTCCGCGGAAAAAGAGTGGGAAAAAATAAGATCTACCGCCGAAAGTATCGCCGACTTCAACAGTGTCAGAATCAATATAATCCCCGACATAGAAAAAACAAAGGAAAAGGCGTACGTGAACTTCTCCTACTTAGAGAATGACATATACATAAGCCTCAACAACCAGCGATCTTCGCTCAAAAAACTAATCGAAAAACTGAGCAACGGCATTTCTGAAAACCAACCAAGTAATGAGAAGATTGAATCGCAAGCGAGTATAATCCGCACCCTTCAAAGAGAGTCGGAAAATACAGCAAGAAAAATAGAGAATTCACTACTATCTCTATCGGAGACGGATAAAAAAACGTCAACTTTGAAACATGATTTAAACCAATACCAACAGTTGCGGCGACTTAAATCTGTGGGAAGTGTCATCAATGATGAGCTAGACATTTCCAAATGTCCAATTTGTGACAGCAACATGTACGACACCTTAGGGTCTAACTCAACCCAAAGAGCGCCTATGACGCTCGAGGAAAATATTGAATTCCTCAAAAATCAAATAGACTTCTTCAGTTCTATCAAATTAAAGACCGCCGGAGAAATCCAACACTTCCAAGCTAGCTCTAAGCTAATCCAAGCACGACTAGGCGTCGAGCAAGATAAGCTAAATAATTTAAGAGCCGACTTTGAGGATATAAATGCCGCAACAAAAGCAATCCTAAGAGAAAAAATACAAGCAGAAATACAACTTAAGGAAGTGGAAAAGCTCCAAGATTCAGAAAAAAATCTTAATGAGCAAATTGAACGAATTCAATCCGCGTGGCGCACGGCTTCTGACTCATTGAGGCTGGCAAGAAAAAACAGCTCTGAAACTAATAAGTACGCGACCATAACAAAATTAGAACAGATAATACGACGCAACCTTGAGTCATTCCAATTCGATCACGCGGCAATAAATTCCATATCTGTGTCGGATCAAACTTTGCGACCAGAGCAAGAGGGATATGATATTGTAGCAGAAACTTCTGCGAGTGATTATATCCGTGTTATTTGGGCTTACACTCTCGGACTTTTAGAACTCGCAGGAACGGAGAAAGAGATAAACCATGGTGGTTTTGTGGTATTTGACGAACCGCGACAGCACGAAGCAAGTAAAAATAGCTTTATTTCATTGATCGATACAGCGTTAAAAAGCAAGTCTTATGGTGGCCAGGTTATTTTCGCCACGAGCATGGAAAAAAGCGAACTGGAAAATGCATGCAAAGGCAAGGATCTGAATATATACTTTTTTGACGACTACATACTTAAACCATCAGTTCAAAAAACAGCCCCCTCTGAAAGCAGTCCCCTTATATAACAAAGTGCAGATTAAAGTATGTTCTCTTGTAGCAGGGTCGACTAGCATGTGTAGACCCTGCTCATTAAAAACACCTAAATTGAGCTAGACCAAATCTCGCCCCCCCCTAACGCACATCATTTAAAAGCAATATATGACGCATATCGAACAGGGCTATGCTCGCATATTGCGGTGATTCTATTGTCGGACCACAGAGCCTCCCTGCTTGCATGAAGCTCACTTAAAAAATCTAAAGCCCACGCAACTGTCTGTGGAAAACCACAGATTTCCACCGGTGGATAATTTCATCCACAGCCGCAGAACTCCCGAAAACTCGAGCCTTGACCCGAATTATCCACAGGCGTAGAAAAGATCGGGCAAAGCGCTGTCGTTGACAGCAACCAGGTAGCTAGAACCTTTAAGGCTACGCCACACCGTGGTGGTTCTCCCAAAGTGCGATTAGCGTCCGGCGGCTCGCACGGTCACAGCGATGTGATGGATGCCTACTTTTACCAGTTTGCCCACTGCGGCAACTCATCCCCTTTCATAGCTGCCCTGCAGCAACCTATCCGCTTGGCCATTTCATTGCGCCAACCTGCGCCCGTCTCTTTCTCCCGGAAAGAGACGGGCGCTCCTACCACTGCTGCAGCTCACCTCGTACAAGGCATTGCGGCATTTCCCCTCGTGACAATCGGCGTGACAAACACCGAAGTCACCAGCAACAGCGATGCAGATGATGGTGCCGCAGCCTATGGAATGGACTGCACCTGACTGACAGTCAGGCATACCCCGGTCATCGCATTACTGCCTTCACCCGGCTCAGGATCTCGCGGCGTTGGTCTCGTCAGCCAGCGCAGCCTCCACCCGCCCACTTCCTCGGAAGTGCTCAGGAGGCCAGATCATGAGAGGCCCAAGCTCCCGGTCGAAAAGAGCCGCCAGTCCCGCGTTAGTGGACAACCCTCACAGGTCGCAGGGGCCTTGATCCCTGATAACACTCAACATTCGTGGCGGGATGACGTGGGGAAGGTTTTAACGGTTTGGCTTCGAGAGGAGTTCGGTCATGGCATTGGTCGGTAGGCGAGATGGGCGCAATTTCGGCTATGGCCGGCAATTGAGTTATGCCGGGCCACAGGCGTTGCGCGATCTATTTGGCGGCGGACATTACGGGACGGTCAAGGCGCACAGTGATCGTTGGCAGGCGTTTGTACGCTGGTGCCGGTCGGAGGATGGGCCAGGGTTTAACGATGCGCGGCAGATTGATCGGCAGACCTTGCTGGACTACGCCG
This sequence comes from Pseudomonas sp. GL-B-12, assembly GCF_019955895.1. NCBI lineage: Bacteria > Pseudomonadati > Pseudomonadota > Gammaproteobacteria > Pseudomonadales > Pseudomonadaceae > Pseudomonas > Pseudomonas sp. GL-B-12. Next base: position 7,097 of record NZ_JAHBCX010000032.1, on the reverse strand, counting down.
GACATCTGCGCCAGCAAGTTGAAGATGGTGAGTTGGCCATCGCGACCGCGCAAAACCGATTATCCAGTGTGAACCGGACCATGGCCGCGCTGCGCGGTGATCAATATGTGAAAGTGCCAAGTCCAAGCAAAGCATTGGGAATGCAACGCTCCCACACTCGCACAGCAGTTTCCCAAGGTCAGGATCGCGAGCAAATAAAGCGAATCGTCGATGCGCTTTGCGAACACCAACTCGCGCGCGCGGCGGCCATTGCACTGTTGGCACGCGCCACTGGGATGCGCTTGCGCGAGGCCATTTTGGCCGACATTCCACGCCTGAAGCGTGAGGCCGAACACTACGGCAAGATCAACATCCAGAATGGGACCAAAGGTGGCCGTTCGGGTGCGTCAGCTCCTCGTTGGATCAAGGTGGATGAGAATATCCATGAAGCTCTCAGGCATGCCGAAAAGGTCTCACCCGATGGCAGCCGAAACCTGCTTGCGCCGAACGAAAGCTATATGGATTTCCAGCGAGGTGCCGTACGCCCAGCACGAGATGTTCTTCACACCCAGAACCTAAAAGGCTTCCACGAACTGCGCGCAGCCTATGCATGCGAACGCTACGAGCAGATTACCAATCATTTAGCGCCCATCAACGACAGCAGGTGCAGCCAACTTGATCCAGGGCTTGATCGAGAGGCACGCTCACAAATCAGCTATGAATTGGGGCACGGTCGTATCGGCGTAGTATCGGCGTACATCGGTGGTCAAGGATGAATAAGCCATTCAACATGGAGCTTTTTCTCCTAGGGGTTCTGACCGGTTCTTACGCCACACGCAATCGTCACCTACGCCAATCAAAGGCCATCCAAGTAGCGATTTCTAAACGCTGGCACCGAGATAACCCATGGACCTGGCAGCAAAAGCATCTCGACTGGTTTTTAAATCACCATATGAATCATCGCTCCAAGTCAACGCGCTATTACTATCTGCTGACAGTGAATCTTCTCATTCGTCGCTTAGGAAAATCCTGGAAATTCAAAGTACTAGGTGAAAATTCGTATCCATCGCGAACCTCAGGTGAGGTGCACTTGACCACCACAGATCGATTTAGATTGACCTGATTGAGGTCATTGGGCCAGCATTGACATAGGGTAAAAAACACTTAATGGAGATGTAGCTTTGTCAATTTTCGATAGCGTAATCCAAGAGCACGATAAGAAAAAAGCAGAGATGGAAGCGCGCATTGCAGATGCGCAGGCGCTCAAGCAAGCAGCACAAAATGATTTCGTAGAAAAGTTCAACGCAACGGTATCGAGTGTTGTAGAACCGATCTTCGCGGAGTTTGTCGCAGATGCAAAAAAATATGGCTTCCCGGCTGAGGTAGAGGAAATTCGCAGTAGAGAGGAAACTATTTATGTTTCCTTACGTTTGATCCCAGAGAAAGGGGCGGTTTTTGGAACAAATAGAAGTGCCCAGGTAGTGTTCTCAATCAACGGAATGATCACCTCTCAGAAAGTAGAATATGTAAGCTATTACGATCAGCGTCCCGGGAAACACGGGACCGACCGTACTGATTTTGGACTACCCTCCCTAAATAAGGACGTTATCGAGCGTGAACTTGCCAAATTTTTGAAGATGGCAATACACGCGAGAAGCGTACCAGAGCAGTACTGACACCACTCGGCACCGCAATCACCGATACACGGAATGTCCTTGCAGAACACGTGTTGCGTTATTTTGACTACCTTCTTTAGCTTTATCGGCCCACGATTGCAGCAAAAAAGTGATGGGCGTTAGCGTTGACTTGTCAACGCTAACATTCGAACCCCGCGGGGGCCAACGGCCAGGCCATAGCTAACTCCACGGATCATTCAGCCGGCACACTTTCCGCGCCAGAAACGACTCGTAATTCGAGGACAGACCACGATTCCTAGCTTAAATGAATATGCAGACGCCAAATTAATCGTGGTCTGTCCCCGTTTTTTTTCTCCGATCTCTGGATGTTTTTTCGGACGACAGAAATCAAGCTGATTTACTTATTCCCAAGATGCCCTGAGGAATAAATAAATCCAACGTTCAATAAGGGCAGACAAAATTAGTACACATTAACCCTAGGCGCTATTTTTATTCTATTTAAAATATCAATATCTTCTTCATACTCCTGCTGAGTCAGCAGCAATACTGAGAGTTTAATACCAAACAACGACTCAAACTTCTCTTTATTTATATCATTGCAGCCCCTCAAGCTAGTCCACGCACGGGTACCGGGGCCTTCATAACTGCAGATCATTAAATCACAGTCGCCATAAACTCCGTCGTGTCGAGCAACACTACCAAAGATAAAGGCCAACTTAATGGCCTTCACGTCTGACTGATATTTGTCTCGCAACCAAAGCCTATACACATCACTACGTTTAATAGGAGTCTCCGGCGTGTAGAATTGCAAAAAACTGCTTCATATTATCTAAAACTCTAATATTCCTCGTTCGACCGTACATTTTAGCCGCACCAGTAACCTTGCTGAAATGTGAAGGCACGATTAATGTAACCCCGAGGCCGGCAACTCGGTCAATGACATCATCCCCGATCAAATACTCTTGCCCGTCGGGAATATAAACAATCTCCTCGGCCGAACCACCACTTTCCAACCTATATTCGATTTTTAGACACCTTCCTCCCGGAAACGAGGTTGATATAATCCTATCGTGATTCTCAATCTGTGCCTTCAACCATTGAACACCCATTATGCACTGAGCTCCTTTTCCTTGTTCTTAAGTTTACTTATTACCAAACTGCGCACTTTAACTATGTTACCAAGTAATTCCTTCGGGTAGGGAAACTTTCCATGCAGGCTGTTGGCCTGTTTTCTAAAAAGCATATAAGACTGAGCATGCTTTACATAATAAAAATAGTTATCAAGATCATCCGATGGATCAATTAGATAAGATTTTGTTTTTATAATTTCTACTATCGATTCATTATTAGGCAAAATGACTTCATTGACTATATCATCCCAAAGCTCAGCAGCCTCTCCCCCTTTATAAAAATCTTCGGGAAATGTTTTAGGCCCTAGCGACTGAAACATATCATAATTAGTACTAACCAACGCATTTAGCGGGTCATAGAATTCGGATAGCTGATTTTTAATATGTTTATACGAATCAACTGCAAGTTCTTTCTTTATGGCTGCCTTGGATGCTTCTCTGAGGTTATAAATTGACACGAAGTTAGTAACAATTAAGGCAATCAGAGGCACCCATATCAAAAAATCTACTGGACTCAAACTAGACCACCAAGAATCCGAATGGATATCCGTCTCCTTTTGATCAATATACCCCGTAGGATTTGGCCGTAGGATTGGGGTGATTTCTTCCAATCCATACGTAAAATCATCGTCCACAACCGTAGAACTAGGATCATGATAGCCGATGATTGCTCGATCAAACTTCAGCGCAGGTTGTTGCAAACTTAAAACCTGCATATCACATGCTGCAGCACTGAAATTTAAAAGAAGTAGCCATCCCAGCCAAATAAAACTAGAGATAATTCTCAGACGACCGAGAAAACACACAACTGTTTTCAACATCCTTTTAATCCATTAAAAATAAAGTATCAACTGATCACCAAAATCAATTTCTGCCATCAATCGTAAACTATAATCATATAAGCCTGCAACACTTGCTAGACACAGTCAATTATCAACCCGAGAGTTTTAGACTTACAGTCTGACATGCCCAAATATCCAAAATAACTTTACTATTTCCCTACGTACCTGCATCGGCATTTTGCATCACAAGGGTATCAGTAGAGATAGAAATCACATTACAGAAAAAATAATCCCTATAAATCAATAGATTAATATCCAATTCGACTCCTGGTGCCGCACCATACAAAACAAAGCCCTCGTAGCAATACGAGGGCTTTGTTGTTTCCGGGGTTTGGAAACTCCCCTAGAAGCTGCCACATTGCTGCGATAAGACCAACAAAGCCTTATCTTCATCGACAGACCAAACATTGCCCGCGCGCCTACCCGTTACAATTTCACGTCAGCGCGACGTTGACGGGCTCTTACACCTACCTATAATGCACCCCAACACACCCGCCAAGCCTAGGTTGACCCAGTCAGCAAGCTCAAATCGTGCGGGTTTTTTTTGCTTGGAGAAAGCTACATGAGGCCCTTCGACAAACCGGCCCTCAGCGTAGAACAGCAATTGGAACTGCTAAAGCAACGAGGCCTGCAAGTCGTCAACGACGACCGCGCCATGCGTTTCCTCGAAGTGGTCACGCTGTTTCGCCTGAGCCCCTACATGCGCCCGTTCCAGGAGCAAGGGCCAGAACATACCTTCAAGCCCGGTAGTACACTGAAGGCCGTCGTCGACATCTACCGCTTCGATGGTTCGTTGCGACGCATTACCATGGATGCCATCGAACGTGTCGAAGTCGCCATGCGAGCGGCGATCAGCAACCACATGTGCCCCCAATATGGGCCTGACTGGATAGCTGACGCATCTCTCTTCTCCTCGTCATACCCGCATGACAATCTACTGCGCCCCCTGCGAGATCAACTGAACAAGGAGCGGAATAAACTTGGACGTGAGATTGATCGCATCAAAAAAAGCACTCAGGGTGATGGAGTCCAGCAACAACGGATTGAAAATCGCATGCGCGATAACTATTTCCGATTCTATGGGTCGACTTATGCCCATCCTGAGTTACCGCCCGCCTGGGCTGTTCTGGAAGAGCTCAGCCTTGGAACCGTATCCACCCTCTTCAATGCCATAGGCAAAAGCGTCGACAAAAAAGCGATCGCTAGCAGATTCAATCTGCCCTTCGAAGTATTGGCCTCCTGGCTCCACACCCTGACCTTCATCCGAAACTGCTGCGCCCACCACTCACGGTTATGGAACCGAGAGCTCTCAATTCGACCATCTTTACCAAAAGAATGGGTCATTCCGAATGCACCTGGCGACCGGCCTCAGCCAAAGCAGCGTCTGTACATCGTATTGACGATGCTGGCCTATCTAACCGACCTGATCAGTCCAGACAGCCAATGGAAGCTTCGCCTGGCCGAAATCATGGATCAGCAGGAACTGGGCTATTTGAGACTCATGGGATTTCCAGATCATTGGAAACGTCAGCTGCAATGGTGTTTGGAGTAAGTAAGCCAGAAATCGTGGTTTGTCCCCCCGAAGAAGCACAGACCTCGTCCTGATTGAACTTGTCGTGTGGCTCCTCCAGAGGTCTTGATAGTCGAATCGACTGCGATGATCGTCCTCACGTGTGAGACCCTGAGGAAACCTAACCTTCCCGAAACATACCGTTCGTCTGGCGGCACCATACAAAACAAAGCCCCTGCAGAAATGCAGGGGCTTTGTTGTTTCCGGGCTTTGAAAAATCGCTTTCAGTGTCCCGCGCTCTGACCACCGTCTACATGCAGGATTTCGCCGGTTACGAACTTGGCGCCGTCCAGATACACGACCGCCTGCGCAATATCATCGATCTCGCCCATGTGCCCGACCGGGTGCAGATTGCCCAGTGCGGCGTGGGTTTCTTCGCCGTGCATCGGGGTCTTGATGATGCCCGGGCTGACCGCGTTCACCCGGATCCCGCGCTTGGCGTATTCGATGGCCAGGGATTTGGTTGCCGCGTTGAGGCCGCCCTTGGTCAGCGAAGCCAACACCGATGGCACGCCGTCGATGGCGTGGTCCACCAGGCTGGTGGTGATGTTGACGACGTGGCCGCTGCCCTGTTTTTCCATCTCGGCGATGGCGAGTTGGGTGATGTAGAAGAAGCCATTGACGTTCACCGACAGCACATTGGCGTAGTCTTCTGCGGTGTACGCGGTGAACGGCTTGGCGATGAAGATCCCGGCATTGTTGACCAGGGTGTCGATGCGACCGAAACGGGACATCGCTTCACGGATGACGCGCTGGGCGGTTTCCGGCTCGCCGATGTCACCGGCCACGGTGAGAATGTCCGGATCGGTGGACGGCTTGATCGAGCGCGAAGTGGCGACGATCCGGTAACCGAGCTCACGAAAGGCTTTGACCATACCGTCGCCGAGACCTTGGGATGCGCCGGTGATTACGATGACTTTTTTCGAAATGCTCATGATGAAGACCTCTGACAATAAAAATTGGGGTAGAAAATCGGTAATCAGACTTCGGCCGGGGCGTTCGCCATTTGTCGCAACATTTGTTCGTAGTACTCGACCGATTGCGAACCGGACACCAGGTGGCGACCGTTCAGCACCATGGCCGGGACCGAATTGATGCCGTGTTGGCGGTAATACATTTCAAGCTCACGCACCTCGTTGGCGAAGGCGTCGGACGCCAGCACCTCTCTCGCACCTGCCGCATCCAGCCCCGCTTCAGTCGCCAGACGCACCAGCGTCGAGTGGTCACTCGGGTTCTGGCCTTCGCTGAAGTAGGCCTGTAGCAGCACCTTCTTCAGCTCGACCTGCCGGCCTTCTTGCAACGCCCACAGCAACAAACGGTGCGCATCGAAGGTGTTGTAGAAGTGCGTGCGCTTCTCCAGATCGAACTTGAAGCCGATGGCCTCGCCGCGAGCGATCTGCATGGCCTTGCCGGCGGCGACGTCGTCGGCCGTTCTCCCGTACTTGCGCATCAAGTGCTCGACCGCTTGCTCACCTTCGGCCGGCATGTCCGGGTTCAACTCGAACGGCTTGTAGGTCAGCTCGACCGAGACTTCCCCGGCCACGTTTTCGATCGCCTGCTCCAGCGCCGTCGCCCCCAGCGCGCACCAGGGGCACACCACATCGGAGATGAAATCGATGGTGACGGAGGACGTCATGACTGCCCCTCCGCCTCGGCCAGCTGCTTGCGGTACTGGGTGGTGGTGATGCCGGCGTAACCCCAGTTATCGGTGTCGACTTCCTCGATCACGATGTGGGTCAGGTCAGGGCGTTTATTGAGGACGCGCTCCAGTGTTTCAGTGATCTCGGCAATCACCTGAGCTTTCTGCTCAGTGGTAACGCCATCGCGGGTGATGCGTACGGTTACGAAAGGCATGAGGGAAACTCCAGTGACCTTCCCGTCGGGATGAAGGGAGAGGCGTTGGAGATGAATGTATGGGGTTGGCGGGAGGGGATAAAGG
>NZ_JAHBCX010000031.1:0-68491 GCF_019955895.1 Pseudomonas sp. GL-B-12 | reverse complement strand
CCACCACCACCATCCTTGGCGTAGGCACTCGAGTCATGGGAAACGGAATCCGGTACCAAAACCATGGAAGCCGAAAGGACGCCACCAATTGCCAGTGCCAGTAATCCTTTCTTGAAAAGCAGGTAAGTGTTCATCGTGCATTCTCCTGGTGATTTACCGCGAGCAGTGTCAACGCAATACGCGTTGCAATCCGGGAGCGGCATTGGAGCAATCCGTCTGACTTACAGTTTCTCCTGAATTCATTGCGTGGGATTTTTTCCCACACAATGAAATTAGACCTTTCTGGCTCCGGGTCAACCGGCGCAGGAGAAAGCCGACCGACGGCTGGGGACACGGATGGGGATGGAGATGGGGGTTGCCCATGTGGGGGTGAAATGGGCTTGGCTTTTGGCGTGCTTCGTCGATAGCTACCCCGGTACCGAGGATTTTTGCGCACCGGCATTGCCCGCCCTGCCGGCGACTGCCAGTGCCACGCAACAAGCCAGTAACGAGAATGCGGCGAATGCGCCCATCACATGCAGGTAAGGCAACACGTGATTCCAGGCTCGAGCCACCCCCAGGAAAGCGGCGAATAGCCAACCGCTCATGGAAAGCGCACCCAACAAGGCGAGCCGCGTGCGGCCTGCAGTGCGCAGTGCGACGAAGGGAGCCTTTTGCAGCAGCGGGAAGCCGACTCGATGCAATAGTGCACCGTTGAGGCTCAGCAGCGCGACGACCGTCACCTTGGCCCAGAGTTTCTGATTGAGCAGATACGCGTCGCCTTCAATGAGATAACCCTGAAGCACCAGCAACAGTCCGCTTGCCCAAAGGGCCAGCAGTGCGAGGCTGACGATTTTCTGGGTTTCATCAAGGTACTCAAGCCTCGCCTGGTCCAGTATTTCCTTGCGCCAACTCCAAAGCTTGTGATCCGCCTGCAACACCCTCCCCAGGGCAATACACGTAGCGAGCAGATGACCGTACACGAGAAGCATTTTGAGCATTGCCTTGACCTTATTATTGTTTTGGCGCTGCGTTCCCTGCTTCGCTGAATTGAAATCGAATGATACAAATTAGCAATTGCATTTACAAGGCGAGCTTTCGTTCAAATAGTTGGGTGATCTGCTGGTGGGAATCGCCCTTCTGCCAGCGATCCCACTGACGTGCCGGTTTTCCTGAACATGCGGATTTAATGGGTTATGTCCGGCACGACAAAGCGTGCCGGCCACTTCCATCACCGGTACTTACTTTTTAATGGACACAATCGTTGCTTTTCCACCCTCAACTCGGAAAGAAAACGATACACGGTCTCCAAGCGTCAGCCCTGACAGCTGATCTTCCGTCACTGAAAAGGCCATAGTCATCGGCGGCCATTGCACGGCGGGAACAGCGCCATGGGCGAGGGTCACCGTATGCTTCGCAGGATCGATAGCCTTGATCGTACCCTCGGCACTGGCGGCTGGAACTTGCTTCGACTCCTGCTTCATTTCCATGCCTTCCATACCGTCCATTTTCATGCCCGGCATGTCCTCTGCCAGGGCAGAAAAAGACAGCGTAACTACGGTGCTGGCAACTGCAATCAGGGTCAGTTTCATACGATTTTTCCTTGAGGGGTGGTGAGTACAACCTGGAGGTGACGGCGGCGCATCAGGCGATACGCTGCCGGAATGACAAACAGGGACAGCAAGGGTGCCGTGATCATGCCGCCAACCATGGGCGCGGCGATGCGGCTCATGACTTCGCTGCCGGTGCCGCTGCCCAACAGGATGGGTAACAGACCGGCGATGATCACGGCCACGGTCATGGCCTTGGGTCGAACGCGCTGCACGGCGCCTTCACGAATGGCCGCAACCAGCCCGTGCTCAGTGCTGTCGCCGAGGTCTTCACGTTCGGCCCAGGCGTTCTTCAGGTACAACAACATGATCACGCCAAATTCCGCAGACACCCCTGCCAAGGCGATAAAACCGACCCCGGTGGCGACTGACAGGTTGAATCCCAACAGATAGAGGAACCATGCCCCGCCAGTCAGTGCGAACGGCAGCGTGGCCATGATCAGCAAGGCCTCGTCGAAGCGGGCAAAAGTCAGGTAGAGCAGCACGAAGATGATCAACAGCGTGGCCGGCACCACCAGCTTGAGTCGAGCGTTGGCTCTTTCGAGAAATTCGAACTGTCCCGAGTAGCTCAGGCTCATGCCGGGCTGCAACTTGACCTGATCGCTGACGACCCGGCGCAGATCGGCGACCACCGAGGCAATGTCCCGGCCACGCACGTCGATGTATACCCAACCAGAGGGCCGTGCATTCTCGCTCTTGAGCATTGGCGGACCGTCCGTGATTCTGATCTTCGCCACGGTGCCAAGGGTGATCTGGCTTCCTGACGAGGTGTAGATGGGCAATTGCTCCAGGGCACCTGGCGAGTCGCGCCACTCACGTGGATAACGTACGTTGATCGGGAAGCGTGCGAGCCCTTCTATCGTCTCCCCTACATTTTCACCCCCTATGGCGCCAGCCACGATGGACTGCACATCGGCGATATTCAGCCCATAGCGGGCGGCAGCCTTGCGGTCGATATCCACATCGATATAGCGACCACCGGTCAGGCGCTCGGCCAAAGCCGAACTGACACCGGGCACGTCTTTGGCCACTCGCTCGACCGCTTGGGTGACCGCATCAATTTCCGTCAGGTTGGTACCGGCAACTTTCACACCGATGGGACTCTTGATGCCCGTTGCCAGCATATCGATACGATTACGAATCGGCGGTATCCAGATGTTGGTCAGACCGGGCACTCGCACCACACGGTCCAGTTCCTCCACCAATTTTTCCTGGGTCATGCCCGGACGCCATTGCTCATGTGGTTTGAACTGGATCGTGGTTTCGAACATTTCCAGAGGCGCCGGATCTGTCGCGGTTTCAGCGCGACCGGCCTTACCGAAAACGTGTTCAACTTCTGGCACGGTCTTGATCAGGCGGTCAGTCTGTTGCAGCAGTTGCGCGGCTTTCTGCGCAGACAATCCTGGCAGAGCTGAAGGCATATAGAGCAGGTCGCCCTCGTCCAACGGCGGGAGAAACTCGCCACCCAAGCGCGACAATGGCCATAACGCACTGACAAAAACCAATAGCGCCACCAGCAGAGTGATCTTTGGTCGACGCAAGACCGCGTCCAGAGCCGGCTGATAGATCCGGATCAACCACCGGTTCAACGGGTTCTGTTGTTCACTGGGAATTCGCCCCCGAATCCAGTAGCCCATCAGCACTGGCACCAGGGTCACTGACAACCCCGCCGCTGCGGCCATGGCGTAGGTCTTGGTGAAAGCCAAAGGGCCGAACAGTCGCCCCTCTTGCGCTTCCAGGGTGAACACCGGAATGAACGACAGGGTGATGATCAACAGGCAGAAGAACAGCGCTGGTCCCACTTCCGCCGCGGCTTCGGTCATCACATGCCAATGATGTTCACCCTTCAGTTCCTCTCCAGGATTGGCCACGTGCCACGCTTCAATCTTCTTGTGGGCGTTCTCGATCATCACCACGGCGGCATCGACCATGGCGCCGATGGCGATGGCGATCCCGCCCAAGGACATGATGTTGGCGTTGATGCCTTGGTAGCGCATGACGATGAAGGCAATCAGCACCCCCACCGGCAGCGAAATGATCGCCACCAGCGATGAGCGCAAGTGCCAGAGAAAGATCCCGCAGACCAACGCGACGACAATGAACTCTTCGATGAGTTTGTGGCTGAGGTTTTCCACCGCGCGATCGATCAGCTTGCTGCGATCGTAGGTGGTGACGATTTCCACCCCGGCCGGCAAACTGCTTTTAAGTTCGTCGAGCTTGGTCTTGACCGCTGCAATGGTCTGGCGAGCATTCTTGCCGCTGCGCAAAATCACCACGCCACCGACCGTCTCGCCTTCGCCGTCGAGTTCGGCGATGCCACGGCGCATTTCCGGTCCCGACTGGATCGTGGCGACATCGCCAAGGGTCACCGGAACACCACCCGCACCCAATTTGAGTGGAATTGCCCGAAAGTCATTGAGTGTCTTCAAGTAACCGGAAGCCCGCACGATGAACTCGGTCTCAGCCATCTCCAGCACCGCGCCCCCGGTTTCCTGATTGGCCTTGCCGATAGCCTCGGTCACCTCAGCCTGAGTGATACCGAGGCTGGCCAGTTTCAGCGGATCCAGCTGCACCTGGTACTGCTTGACCATGCCACCCACCGTGGCCACTTCCGCAACGTTGGGCAGCGTCTTGAGTTCAAACTTGAGAAACCAGTCCTGAAGTGCGCGAAGCTGCGCCAAATCGTGTCCGCCGCTGCGATCCACCAGTGCGTACTGGTAGATCCATCCCACCCCCGTCGCATCGGGTCCCAACGCTGGCTTGGCGCTGGCCGGCAACCGACTCTGCACCTGGCTCAGGTACTCCAACACCCGCGAGCGGGCCCAGTACAAGTCAGTGCCGTCTTCAAACAGCACGTAGACAAAGCTGTCACCGAAGAAGGAGTAACCACGCACGGTCTTGGCGCCCGGCACCGAGAGCATGGTGGTGGCCAACGGATAGGTCACCTGATTCTCGACAATCTGCGGCGCTTGTCCTGCATAAGGGGTGCGGATAATCACCTGCACATCGGAGAGGTCTGGCAGCGCATCGATGGGCGTGCTCTGCACCGACCAAATGCCCCAAGCGGTGACGAACAGTGTCGCCAGCAATACGAGAAAGCGATTGGCCACCGACCAACGAATCAGGGCAGCAATCATGGCTGACTCCCCGATTTGTCCAGACGCTCGACACGCAAGCCATCGTCGGTCTGGCTCACCGCGACCCGAACCTTGTCACCCGCTTTAAGGCCTTGCATCAGCGCCGGGTTGGCGAGTGGGAACGTCATCGTCATGCCAGGCATGCCCAGCGTCTTGAAGGGACCATGAGCGAGCGTGACTTCTTTATCGTCGATCTCGACGATCTGCCCGTCAGCCTCATGCAAACTGGCGGCTGCTCCACTGGGTGGCGACTCTTGCTCCGTGCGAGCAACAATGCCCTTGAGACTGGCCTCCGAGTCGAGGAGGAACTGGCCAGACGTAACCACCTTCTGGCCTTCTTCCAGGCCTTTCAAAATCGCCGTCTTGCCATCGCTTTCCTGCCCGGGCTGCACCTCCACCGGGCGGTAGCGGCCGGCGTCTTCGGCGAGCATCACCAAGGCACGTCGGCCAGTGCGAATCACCGCTTCGCTCGGCACCCACAACACACTTTGCTCAGTTGCACGGTTCAGGCGGACCTGCGCCGTCAAACCTGGTCTCAAGCGCCCGTCCGGATTGGGTAGCTCGACACGTACGCGAAGGGTGCGACTGTCCGGATTGGTTTCAGGCAAAATCGCGCTGACCTTGCCACTGAGCGTTGCCCCTGGAAAGGCTGGCAAGCGCGCTTCGACGGCCTGCCCCACGGTGATAGCTCCGGCATCCGATTCCGGAACGGCCACGGCGAGCCAGACACTGCTCAAGCCAATGACACGCGCCAGAGTCTCGCCAGCCGACACGGTCATACCCGCACGTACGTTCAACTCTTGCAGCACGCCGCTGATGGGGCTGGTGAGGGTCAGGTTCGGCTGGACTTTGCCACTGCGCTCTACCTGGATGATCAGCGCAGCCGGCATCCCTGTGAGCCTCAGTCGCTGGCGGGCCGCAGCCAACAGGTCAGCATCACCGTTGCGCTTGAGTGCAAGGAACTCTGTCTGGGCGGCCGCCCACTCCGGCACCAGGATATCCGCCAATGCCGCGTTGGCTTTGAGCACATCACCGGGTGCATGGGCATAGACCCGCTCCACAAAGCCCGCTGTACGAGCCTGAATCACCGCGACATCCCGTTCGTTGAACGCCAGGACACCTGTCACGTCGAGGTTGGACTCAAAGACGCCACGAGTGACAGTCGCAAAACGCAGACCAAGATTCTGGGTCAGACTCGGATCGATACTGACGGTCGCACGATCCCCGACGCCCCCGGCGTACTGGGGGACAAGTTGCATGTCCATAAAGGGGGACTTACCCGGTTTATCGAACTTTTGCTGCGGGTACATGGGGTCGTACCAATACAGAGCCTTGCGTTCATCCGGTGAATTGGGGCTCTGCTGCGGGGCGGTACTGGGTACTCCGCTCATGCGCTGGGGAGCCAGCCAGTAACCACCGGCAACACCCAATGCCAGCGAGATGCCTGCCAGCAATGCCCCGTTCCATATTTTAAGGTTCATTGGCCGGACTCCCCATAAGCAAAATACAGACGCGCACGGGTCAGCGCTCGCTGCTCTTCCACGTCGATCTGTTTGAGTCGCGCTTCGATGAGTTCACGTCGGGCGGCAACAACGGCGTTTAAATCGCCTTTGCCGGCACGGTAGCTGGCCATGCTGAGTTCGACCTTTTCCCTGGCCAGCGGCAACAGGCTTTCCTGGTTGCGGTTTACCGCACGATTCAGGCGCTCATAGTCAGCCAGTTCGTTTTCCAGTTGCTGACTGTGCTCGCGTGACAGGGCTTCGCGCTCAGCCTCAAGCTGACTGACTTCAGCCTGTTTGGCTGCGATTTTCGGGTTTTGCCGGGAGTCAGGAAACAGCGGCAAGTCCCAGGAAAACTGCACGCTGACCATATCGCCAAACTCACGGCCACGGTGCTGGTAATCCAGTTCCCAGCTCCAGTCCGACTGTTTCTCCGACATGGCTTCACGAACCTTGGCTTGCGCTTCGCGGGTCATCGGCGCAAACGCTGCCAACTCGGGGTGGTGTTGCAGTTTATGGGCGTAGCTTGAGGAATCGACAGGCCACTGCGGCAAGCTGCCCACAGGCTTGTCGTTGGCGGCGGAGCCAATCCAGCGTTTGAGGGCCGCTCGGGCCTGCGCTCTCTGGAGAACCAGATCGTCCTGCTGCTCCGCCAGTTGAGCCGCTTCTTGCTTGGGCGTCACCGCATCGGCGGGTTGAGCGCGGCCACCGGCAATCTGGGCCCGGACGGTATCGGTCAGCAGGCGGTTTTCTTTGTAGAAGTCCTGGAACAGCGCATCTTTGCGCTCAACCGAGTAGCTACTGATCCAGGCCAACGCCGTGGACTGGCGTACCTTCTGGCGTTCGACCCGACGCTCTGCCGCAGCTCGATCAACGGCCGCATCGGCGACCTCAATGCGCGCTTTGCGCTTGTCGCTGTTGGGCATCTCTTGCCTGACCCCGACCATTTGCATGGTCATGAAGTCCTGGTCGATGCTCCAGCGATCCGGGCCGCCGATGGGGTAGTTCTGCACACCTGCCAGCAACTTGGGGTCAGGTAATTCACCCGCTGGAATAGCCGCACTGCTGGCAGCCTGAATTTTAGCGTCTTGTGCGGTCAGCGACGGTGCATTGTTTTCAGCCAGCCGCAACGCTTCATCGAGTGTCAATGCGGCAGCGAAGCCAGGCAATGCCAGTACGCTTGCCGCCAGACCGGCCACGAGGGACCAACCTGTGCAATAGCACTTGGAGTTCATGTTTACGATTCCTGTGATCATCCACTGCACGCGTCAAAAGACATGCGCGCAGCCAGTCCATCCCGCTAATGCGGAATGAGGCTCAATGTGGGACAGGAATCAAACGCGAGGCGGTCGCCATACCCCGGACGGGGTTTGTACGGGCAGGGAATCACTGAAGAAGGAAACCACTACGGGGCTGAACACGGTTACAGGAGGCTTGAGGATCGAGACTTGCAGCATGCCACCCGTCTTGCATTCCTGGCCTGGCTTGCAGGGTTTGCCATGCTCTGTCGGGCTTTTCATGTCGTTGCAGCAGTCCATCCCCATGTCGTCCATCATCACCATGCCCATCGTCTTCATCGGGCACGGTTCTGTCGGTGCCTGGACGCCCGCCATCCCGCTGAGAGGAAGCGCCAGGCTAATCACGAAAATGAGGCAAAACCGCAGATAGCGTTTCATGGGCCGGAGTGTAGTCGCTGAAAATTGCTCTTACAATTGGATGCTTGCTCTCAGCAGCCTGCCGAAGGCCCTGATTCAGGCGATATCACCGTATCTGAATTAAGCCAGCATTATCGCCAACATATGATTTACGCAGCATTGAGCGTGCAGGCGACTGGTTGAATCCACAGCCAGACATTGGAATCTGTCCATGTAACCGCTTCAACGCACGATACCGAGAAAATCTTTTGGCGTCCTTGCTCCAATGGCGAGAGTCCATCCACGCCGGCTCCCAGGTTTTCGCATGATTGACCTTGGTTTGTCGACCCTGCCCACACCTTTGCCGTCAAGCCTCGCTGCGCTGGTACGGATAGGCCCCAAGCCTCGTAGTTCTTCCTGTACCAAGCTCAAACCCAAATCGAAGGAGGCGCCGTACATAGTGAAAATCCGACTACTCAGGGGTGAGTGAATACAAACCACGAGCCTGCCAACGCCGCTACCCAGACCAAAACGATGAGCACTGCAGCGACCCTGTTCACCGGGCGCTTCACTTGGCCTTTCTCCCACTCATTTGCCTTGAGTTGGCATTCGCCTAACACCTTGGTTGGCATCAGCCGAATTGCTAGCAGAATGCCGAGAGGCAAAATGATGACGTCGTCCAGGTAGCCCAATACCGGGATGAAATCTGGAATGAGGTCTATGGGGCTCAGTGCGTAGGCCACCACAAAAATCGCAATCCATTTTGGTAGCCACGGCGTTTCAGGGTGCTGGTAACAGAACCATAACACCATGGTTTGTCGTTTCAGTCCTTTTGCCCACCGACGCAGATGTTCAAGGAGGTCTTTCATCTCGGCACCTTTGGGGAAATCCTGGAAAAGGTCATTGCTGGAACTCTTTGATGGCCAACCGTGAATGGAGAGGTGTTTCAGGCTCCGAATCGGCAGGCTGTTGGCAAACTACGCGCGGTTGAAGAACAGCAATGTGAAACGGCTACCACCGTTCGGGCTGGGGTCATGCCGAACACTCCACCCAAGATGTTCTGTCACACGCTTGACGATAGACAGGCCTAGACCCGAACCGCTGATGAAGTCATCGTCTCCTCTGACGAATCGATCAAACAGCCGGGCACGTACGGCTTCAGGTAAACCCGCGCCACTGTCCTCGACCACAATCCCCGATGAGTTCAAGCAAATGCTGATGACGCCTTGCTCTGTGTGCTGGCAAGCGTTACGCAGCAAGTTACTCACCGCGATGGTGACCAGTTCAGGAATGGCCAATGCTAAAACATCGTCGGTGCAATGAAAGTCGAGCGTCAGGGCTTTTCCTCGGAGCAGAGGCTGACAGCGCTCCAGTTCACGCTCGATCAAGGTCCGCAAGTTGATCAAAACAAGGTCGCTGACCTCCGGTACCCGGGCCAACTGCAATAAGGCCCCGACCTGCTGGGCAGTTTCCGAAGCGTTACGTCGAATACGCTCAGTCATGCCCAGAAGTTCCGGACGATCCTGCAAGCGACTGGTGAGCACTTCCGCTGCGCCGAGCATGATCGTCAAGGGCGTGCGCAGTTCATGACTGACGTCGGCGGTGAACCAACGTTCACGTTGTAAGGCATGGCTCAACTGGTTGGTTCGATCATCGATTGCCCGTGCCAATACACCAATTTCGTCCGTAGCATCGAGGCCGGGCAGCCTGCCTGTCGAGTGTTTGTTCTGAACCGATTGAGCCAGTTTGGTCAATGGCAGGATTACCCGGTTTGCACTGGCTCTGCCGATCAAGATGGCTAAGCCGATGCCGCCCAGAAACGCAATACCCAGGGTGATGTAGGAAGAGGATTCGATAGACTCAAAGTCGCTTTGGTCATCCACGACAGCATAGCGCTCGCCACCTGCCTCACCGATCAGTACGTGCAGTCCCCGTCCGTTCAATTTCATTTCGTGAGTGCCAAACGCTAATTTTTGAAAAGGCTGTGGAATCGACGTGCCCTTAAAAAAGCTGAGATCGAGTGTTTGTGACTGCACGGCATGGTATGAATCAGCAGCCCAAAGATCGGCTGCACGCGCAAGTCGGGTATCGATGAGTTCCTTCTCGATTTTCGCTACTACGTAGAAAGTCGCACCGGAAAAAAAGCCAACGATAATGACCGCCAGCAGTACATAGGCTGCAATCATGCGCCCGCGTAACGATTCACTCTGAAACATCATGGTCAACCAGTCGATAGCCTATTCCGGAAACAGTAAGCAGCATTGGCGCAGACTCAGGGAAGGATTTGTCGATTGCCTGCCTGAGGGCGTGGATATGGCTTCGCAAGGCATCGCTGAGCGGGGGATCATCTTTCCAAAGCTCTTGCTCAAGCTCTTCACGGGTTACCAGGCTTGGCGCCACGCGTAGCAGTGCCGCCAATATCTTGTACCCGAAAGGTGTCAACTCGATCCGCTGTCCTGCGCGACGAGCTTCAAAAATTCCGCAATCAAATTCCAACTCACCAAAACGTAGTACTTGATCCGTTCTCAAGGCACTCGCTCGCCGCATCAACGCATGAAGCCGTGCTTCCAACTCAATCAGCGAGTACGGCTTGACCAGGTAATCATCGGCGCCTGCCTGCAACCCCTTTACCTTGTCATGAACCGTGTCCCGCGCAGTAAGCATCAAAACCGGCGTATTACAGTGCAGCTCATCGCGTAAGCGGCGACACACCTCTACCCCGTCCAAGCCCGGCAGCATCCCATCCAGGATGATCACGTCGAAACGTTGTTCGGTCGCCCGAGCCAGCCCAGCCAGCCCCGTGCGGGCATTGTCGAGTTCATGGCCAAGGGGCTCAAAATACTCGTAGAGGTTGGCCACGATGTCCGGGTTGTCTTCAATAATCAAAATTCGCATGGCTGACTCATTAACATCGCTCGTACCCGGTCATCTGCGAACCGATATGTCCGCCAAAGTGAAAGCCGATTGCGCCGTTTTTCAGCTTTAGCCCGGCTTGGACGGCCATCAATGCCTACTTGATGGCTGTTTCTTTATCGCACTTCGGTTCCGTGGTGAAAGTGTGAGAAACGTCTACCAGACCCACATTCTCCAGCGTTCTTCGTCCAATGAGCACGGGGTAATTCATCTTGCCCCGATTCTTCAACGAGAACTGTTCGTTATAGATCTGATGGCCAATACAGATCTTCATCAGGACCACTGGTCGATGTTCGGCACCACCGGCACCTCGGATTTTCACGTTCCGCTCAATCTTCCGCTCGAACGGTGCAGTAACCAGCTTGCCAGTTTCGCTGTCTTTTACCTCAACATTAAAACGGACCCATTTTTCGCCATTTTTCTGGAATGGCTCCAAGTCCTTGGCGTCCAGTGAGGAGGTCAATGCCCCGGTATCAAGCTTGATCTTCACTGAAATATTTTCAGGCATCAACACACCTTCTTCGATCCAGCCAAAGACCTTCGGCGAGTTTTGAGTCGCGCAGAATGCTGGCTGTAAAAGTGATAGTCCAAGAGCGGATGCTGCAAGCCATTTTGCCATCGAACGTGCCATGTGAAGCTCCTCCAGGAATCGAAGCCTCAGTCTGCACACCGCACCGTCAACAACCCGTTAACACGAATTTCCGGATTTTGAATCGCCCTGGATTTTGTAGACACATCCTGGGGCGGATGCAGCCCTCCACGACAGGCAGCAATTGCCTGTAGATTCAACCGGTCGCCTTCAACCCGTTTTACACGCCAGCCAGGCGCCCCGGAAAAGGCTGCTGAAGAAACGCGTGGCCTCTGCGAATCCGCAGTCATGCAACAACTTCTGGACCGCCGCCTCGGAATGCGGGGGATCGGCGCCTTGAGAATTTTTCCAGGCTTGATCTTCACTTCGTCCGGGCTGGCGTCATACCCTGCCAATGCAATACGACTCTGCTTTGCGTACTCGTTGGCCCGGGAGGTATTAAACTTTTCAGCGGTGTGGGCAGAGGATGATTTCAAGGCGACTCTCCATGTCCTCAAATCAAACTACGCCACACAAACCGATAATAAAAATTCATTAATTTTATGCAATGCATTCCCACAAGGAATAAAAACCGCGCATTTTGTTGTCGATTTCCCAGCGTCTGGTTCGACTATCTTTCAGGGAACGCTCTCAAGGAATCGCACACTTCCCTGCCTAACCGCTTGAACCAGGATCAACCAGGAGAACAGCATGCGCACACTGACCGTTGCCGCGTTCGTGAGTCTGGACGGCGTCATGCAGGCGCCCGGCGGGCCTGAAGAGGATTCCAGTGGCGGATTCCGCTTCGGTGGCTGGATCGTGCCCTACGCCGACAAAACCACCGGTCAGGCCGTACAGGACCTGTTCTCACAGCCTTTCGAGTTGCTGCTGGGACGTCGTACCTACGACATCTTCGCCGCCTATTGGCCGCACATTCAGGCCGACGCACCCCATCACACCATCGCTGACCTGTTCAACGCCGCCCCCAAGCACGTGGCCACCCATCACGCCGACTCGCTGGATTGGCACAACAGTCATGCGCTGGAGGGCAACCTGGTCGACGCGATCCGCGCGCTCAAACGCCAGGACGGTCCTCAGCTACTGACCCAAGGCAGCGGCGACCTGGTGCGCCAACTGCTTGCCGCCGGCCTGGTGGACGAGTTACGGCTGATGATTCATCCCATCCTGCTGGGGTGCGGCAAGCGCTTGTTCGACGACAACGCACAAGCATCGGCCTTCACCCTGGTGAATTCGATCAGCTCCCCCGGAGGGGTGCTGATCGCCCGCTACACCCGCAGCGGCGAGGTGCGCACAGGTTCGTTCGAAGGTGTCAGGCAGCGATAGCCACCACCCCCGCGACGCCTCACGCCACCGGCATCAACTTCGCGTAAGCCTGCAAATGGTGATCGTCGTCGCCGAATTGGCGCGCCACCATCAGCAAATGCTTGGCATGGTGCGACAGCATGTATTCCCAGGTCAGGCCGATACCGCCGTGCAACTGGATGCTTTGGTCCGCGACAAAACGGCTGGCGCGGCTGACGATGAACTTGGCCGCTGCCAGGATGCGGCTGCGCTCGTCACTGTCGGCCTGATCGGCCACGCAGGCGGCGAGCAGGGTTATCGAGGTGGCCTGGTCCAGTTCGATGCGCATATCCACCATGCGGTGTTGCAGCACCTGGAACTTGCCGATGGGCTGACCGAACTGCTGGCGGGTTTTCAGGAAATCGAGGGTCAACGCGCACGCCGCTTCCATGCTGCCAACAGCCTCAGCGCATTGCGCGGCGATGCAACGACCTTGCTGATAACGCAGCGCTGGCAAGGCCTGCCCCACTTCGCCGAGTACCGCACTGCTTTTGACGAACACGTCCTCAAGGTACAGCTCGCAGGCCATCCGCCCATCCAGTGTGTCAAAGTCGCGTCGACTGACGCCGTTGTCTTGCGGGTCGACCAGGAACAGTGTGATGCCCTTCTCGTCCCGAACACCGCCGCTGGTGCGCGCCGACACCAGAATCAGCCCGGCGCTTTGGCCACCGATAATCACCGACTTGCGGCCACTAAGTTTCCAGCCGCCGCTGACTGGCTCGGCGATGGTCTGAACGTCGTGCAACTGGTAGTGACTCTGCGGCTCATCGAGGGCCACGGCCAGTTGCAGGCTGGCGCTGCCGACTTGCGGCAACAGCGTGTCTTTCTGGGCTGCGCAGCCCAACTGCTCGACCAGGCCGCCGGCGAAAATCACCGAGTGCAGGTAAGGCTCCAGGCACAGCCCCCGGCCCAGTTCGGTCATGATCAGCATGTTCTCCACACCGCTGCCACCATAGCCGCCATAGGCTTCGGCAAAGGGCACGGCGCACAGTCCGAGTTCACCCAGTTGCTGCATGAACGGGCCGCTGAATCCCTGCCTGCTTTGGCGGTATTGCTCGCGATGCTCAAAACCGTAAACGTCACGCACCAGGCGCGCGGCGGTTTCCTGCAGCATCAGCTGCTCTTCTGTCAGTTTGAAATCCATGGTCGTGGCGCCTTAGAGTTCGAGGATCATTTTCGCGATGATGTTCTTCTGGATTTCATTGGCGCCGCCATAGATCGAGGCCTTGCGCGCATCCAGGTACTGGTAGGTGGCCGCGCTGCTGTAGTCGGTGTAGAGCAACGGTTCGCTGCCATAACCGAGCTCATCCTCGATGAACGGCAATGCATAGGGACCCACGGCCTTGCTGATCAGGTAGGTGATGGCCTGCCGAATCTCGGTGCCCTTGATCTTCAGGAACGAGCTTTCGGCACCGGGTACATCGCCGTTTTGTGTCGCCGCCAATGTGCGCAGGTTGCTCATTTCGGCTGCCATCAATTGCATGTCGACTTCGGCGATCTGCGCGCGGAACAACGGATCTTCGATCAGCGGCCGTCCGTCACGGACTTCCTGGCCGGCAATGCGCTTGAGCCGGGTGAGCAATGCCTTGTTCTGCGCGATCCCGCCGATGCTGGTGCGTTCGTGGGTCAGCAAGTACTTGGCGCAGGTCCAGCCCTCATTCTCTTGCCCCACCAGATTCGCCACCGGCACCCGCGCGTTGTCGAAGAACACCTCGTTGACTTCATGTTCGCCGTCCAGGGTGATGATCGGCCGCACCGTGATGCCCGGGGTCTTCATATCGATCAGCAGGAACGAAATGCCCCGTTGCTGACGAGCCTCGGGGTCGGTGCGCACCAGGCAGAACATCCAGTCGGCAAAGTGCGCCAAGGTGGTCCAGGTCTTCTGGCCATTGACCACGTAGTGATCGCCCTCGCGCACCGCGCGGGTTTTCAACGACGACAAATCAGAACCGGCACCCGGCTCGGAGTAGCCCTGGCACCACCAGTCCTCACAGGAAAGAATCCGGGGAAGGAAGTGTGCTTTTTGCTCGGTAGTGCCGAACTTGATGATCACTGGCGCGACCATTTTCAGGCCGAACGACACCACCTTCGGTGCGCCCGCGGCAAAGCATTCCTCGTCGAAAATATGCTTCTGCACCGCGTTCCAGCCGGTGCCGCCGAACTCGACGGGCCACCCCGGCGCGAGCCAGCCCTGGCGGTCGAGAATCTGCATCCATTGCACTTGATGCGTTTTGCTCAGGCGTTTGCCCAACGAAATTCGCTCGGACAGTTCGCCAGGCAAATTGTCGCGCAAGAAGGCCCGGACTTCCTGGCGAAAGGCCTGTTCCTGCACCGTGAATTCAATGTCCATCCATCCACTCCAAAAGCATTGGGGCTTACCCGCTCCCACAGGGGAACTGCGGTGTTTATTCGAAAACGATCACAGAGCGCGCCAGCTCACCGCGACGCAGTTCATCGAACGCCTCGTTGATCTGGTCCAGGCGGATGCGCTGGGAAATCATCTCGTCGAGCTTGAGCTTGCCGGACATGTAGAAATCCACCAGGCGCGGCATGTCGACCGGGAAGCGGTTGGAGCCCATCAGCGAACCCTGAATGCGCCGTTCGTGGAGCAATTGCAGCGGGTCGAGTTCGATCTTCAGGCCCGGCTTGAGCATGCCGATCACCGTGGCGGTACCGCCACGGGCCAACATGGCGAACGCCTGCTCGGCGGTCTGCTTGAGGCCGATGCATTCGAACGCGTGGTGCACACCGCCACGGGTCAGCTCCATCACCTGCTTGGCGGCATCACCGTCGCGGCCGTTGATCACATCGGTGGCGCCGAACTGCCTGGCCAGCTCCAGCTTCGAGTCGAGCATGTCGATGGCGATGATCCGCCCTGCCCCGGCCAGCGCCGCGCCGTTGATCGCGGCCAGGCCGATACCGCCGCAACCGATCACGGCCACGGTTTCGCCCGGCCGCACCTTGGCGGTGTTGAACACCGCGCCGGTACCGGTGGTGACCGCGCAACCGAGCAAGGCGGCGCGGTCCAGCGGCATGTCGCGGCGGATCGCCACACAGGCGTTTTCGTGCACCAGCATCTGCTCGGCGAACCCGGACAGGTTGACGAATTGCGGCATCGGTTTGTGCACGTAGGTCAGGCGCGGCTCTTCGTCCTTGCCACGTTTGGTTTCCGGCGACACGCAGCGCGCCAGATGGCCGGTCACGCAATGATCGCAGTGGCCACAGAACACAGTCAGGCAGGTGACCACATGATCGCCGGGCTTGACCGAACGCACTTCGGAGCCGACCTGCTCAACCACACCGGCGGCTTCATGCCCCAACACCATCGGGCCGGGATAGGGAAACGAGCCGTCGATGACGTGCAGGTCCGAGTGGCACACACCCACCGCTTTAGTGCGGATCAACACTTCGCGCGGACCCGGTTTGCTGATGCCCACCTCTTCGATGACCAGCGGGGCTCCAACCTGATGGAATACGGCAGCTTTCATGGCAGTTCTCTCAACAATGATGTGGGGTTCAGACCGGGTTGGCCGCTGTACGCAAGACGGCCTTGGCGTGGCTGAAAGTGCGGAAACCGTCGATGCCGTGGTAGGCACCCATGCCGCTCTGGCCGACGCCGCCGAATGGCAAACCTTCGGTGCTGGCGTGGCTCATCACGCCATTGAGGGTCACGCCACCGGAACAGGTGCGGCTGAGTACCTGGGCCTCTTCGGCGGCATCGTTACCGAAGTAGTACAAGGCCAGCGGACGCGGCCGCGCGTTGATCTGGGCGATGACCTCGCTGAGGGTTTCGTAGGGTTTGATTGGCAGCAACGGGCCGAAGATTTCGTCCTGCATGACCTGCAAATCGTCACCGGGGTTGCGCAGCAGCGTCGGCACGATCTTGTTCAGTGTCGATTGGCTGAAATCTTCAGCACCGGCGTTCAGTTCGATCAGCTCGACACCGGCGGCGCGGGCCTCGCTCAGGTAACCCTGCAAGCGTTCGAAATGCCGGGCGTTGATGATCGAGGTGTAGTCGGGGTTGTCCCTGAGCGTCGGGAAGAACTTCGCCACCACGGCTTTCGCCACGCCGATGAAGGCGTCCACCGACTCTTGCGGGACAAACACGTAGTCCGGCGCCACGCACAACTGGCCGGCGTTGAGCAGCTTGCCGATCACGACCTTGGCCACCGCATCGTTGAAGTCCGCCGAGCGCGAGATGATCGTCGGCGACTTGCCGCCCAGCTCCAGGGTCACCGGCACCAGGTTCTCCGCCGCGGCGCGCAACACGTGTTTGCCGATGCTAGTGGCACCGGTGAACAGCAGATGGTCGAACGGCTGGCCGCAGAACGCCTGGCCGACCTGCGCGCCGCCCAGAACCACCGCTACTTCATCTTCGGAGTACACCGAACGAATCAGACGGGCGATCAATGCCGAGGTGTGCGGATTGAATTCCGACGGTTTGATCATCACCCGGTTGCCCGCTGCCAACGCGCCGGCAAGCCCGCTGAACACCATGTAGCCGGGCACGTTCCAGGCGGTGACGATGCCGACCACGCCGAGCGGCTGGTATTGCACCCAGGCTTCACCGGCCCGGGCCTGGCGCTGTTCCGGGCGCATCCATTGCGCCAGTTCGGCTTTGGTCTGCTTGAGCGTGGCCAGTGGCGACAGCACTTCACTGCCCTTGGAGAAACCGGGGCTGCGATGGCCGAAATCGGCGGTCAGGGCGTCGATGATTTCCTGCTCATGATTGACCAGCAAACCGATCGCCCGGTCGAGCAACTCGCTGCGTTCTTCAAGGGTATAGGGTTCGCGGGCCTGGAAAGCCGCGCGTTGTTTTTCCAGGATCGTGCGGATGTCACAGCTCGTCGAACTCTCGATGGCGCTCATCACTACCTCTCTTGTTTTTGTCAGGACGCGGCCACGGTCGGGCTGCAATGCACAGGGTCTGGCTGCATGGTTGATCATCGCCGGCGCGGCGCCGCCACCCGGATCAGGTGGGTGGCGCAACGACGATGGATTCAAGCGAGGATGCCCATGGCCTTGGCGCTGTTGATGGCCTGGGTGCGACGGCACGCGCCGAGCTTGACGTTGATGTTCTTGGCGTGGGTTTTCACGGTGTTTTCCGAGATGAACAAGCGGCTGCCCACCTCACGTACCGACATGCCTTCGGCCAGCAACTTGAGCACCGAGACCTCGCGGGGCGTCAGGTCATCCTGGTAATCCGCCACGCCGGTCAGGCGAACCGGCGAAACCTTGTCGTCGTTGGCCGGTTGCTCGCGGGCGGCGATCCGGGCTTTCTGCCGTGCGATCGGCCCTTGGTAACATGCAGCGTGGATCTTGCCCCAATGCATGCGCCGCTCGGCTTCGTACAAGTGCCAGCAGGCCTTTTCCGGGTCATGGCTGCGCGAAGCGATTTCCGACAACAGCAAGGGGGCGCAGCAGTCGCGGACCTGCAACAGCCCTGCCTGCACCACCACTTCGGCTTCGTGGGTATGGCCCTGTTGCAACAGCAACTCGCCTTGCGTGAACAGCAGCCGCCCGAGCAGCGGGTAAGGTTGCGCGCCCTTCACGGTCAGTCGGTTGAGCTCGCTTCGCACCAGCGATTGCGCCTGCCCCCATTGCCCCTGAAGCATCAGCAGGCGCGCCCGGTCGACGTTGACCAGCACTTCCGACTCATGACTGCCCTGGCGCCGGGCCAGCTCCAGTGAGTGATCCAGCAGCGACTGGGCCTCGACAAGGTCGCCGCCCTCCATCGCGATCCGCGCCAGGATGCAATGACACAGCAACACCGACAGCCAATCCTCCGCCGTCAGCTCGTCAAGGGCCGCCCGACAATGCAGGCGCGCCGAATCGGCATGGCCGCGCAATGCCTGCAAGGTGCCGTACAGCGCCTGCCAGTTCGCCAGCAGGCGCTGATTGCGCCGGGTATCGGGCAACGGCAGAAAGTGCCCGAGCCGCGCCAGGCAATCGGCGGCTTCGTCCAGCCGCCCACTGAACAACAGCGCCTTGGCACACAGGTAAATCAGGCGCGGGCTGCTGTGCAGCAACTGCGGTTCGATGCGCTCACGCCAGTCCATCAGCTTGCTCAGATGCCGTTCGCCGAGGATCCAGCTCAGCCACAAGCGCTCCATGTAATTGGCGGCCACCTCGGGCTGATCAGCGCACAACGCCTGCTCCACCGCCTCATCGACATGCCCCAGCACGCTGAGCAACTGACAAGCCCGCAGGCGCAGCCGATTCAACGGTGCTGCGCTCAACTGGTTTTGCAGGGCCTGTGCCACGGCGGGCAGCAGGCGATACCAACCGGGCTGTTGCTCGACCGGGAACAGAAATGCCCGGCAATCCAGCAGGCTGTGAAATACCCGGGCGCCCTGCTGGCCTTCCCATAACTGCTCGCAGAAGTCCGCGCTGAATCGGGACAAATGCGCGAGCCCACACAGGACCTCGCGCTGTTCCTGGCTCAGCCGCAACAACAGTTCGCGCTCAAGGTATTGGCCGAGCAAGGGTGACGACCGTACCTGCTCCAGAGAAAGCGACAGGCGAATACCGGCGCACCACCCGCCTGTCTCATGCCAGAGTTTTTCTCTGGCCGGTGCATCGGTGTGCGGCGCCAGGGCATCGATCAGCGATTCGAACTCATCGGG
The DNA here is from genome assembly GCF_019955895.1 of Pseudomonas sp. GL-B-12. Taxonomy (NCBI): domain Bacteria; kingdom Pseudomonadati; phylum Pseudomonadota; class Gammaproteobacteria; order Pseudomonadales; family Pseudomonadaceae; genus Pseudomonas; species Pseudomonas sp. GL-B-12. The sequence continues at coordinate 49,163 of NZ_JAHBCX010000031.1, read as the reverse complement.
GCGCAGGGCCAGTTGCCCGGCGCCCAGCTCCTGCAACTGGCCGGTCAGCATCAAGCGCGGCAGATTCCAGTCCGGGCGCTGGCGGCAGGTGACCAACACGTGCAGTAGCGGGTTTTTGAGGGACAGGAGTTGGTCGAACCAGTGGTTCAGGTCTGTGGGCATATCGACGGGAAGATCGTCGAATACCAGGTGGATTGGGGCTACCTCAAGGGCCTCATCGCGAGCAGGCTCGCTCCTACAGTTAACCGCGTTCCCCTGTAGGAGCGAGCCTGCTCGCGATAGCAATAGCTCAGGCACCACAGCTCTTGAATCGAGAAACGCCAATACCGCATCCGGCGCAGTATCAGCCGCCAACCCCAATTCACCCGCCAATCCTGAAATGAAGTGCTCCAGCGTCTGCGGCTGTGCGCCCAAAGACATCCAGACCACTTGCCCCGGCGGGGCAATGCCTTGCAAATACTGCTGCAACAATGACGTCTTGCCATATCCGGCAGGCGCGCAAAGCAGTTGCAAGCGGCACTGTTTGCCCTCAAGTGCATCGATCAGATGCGGCCGTGGCACAAACATGGCGGACCTCGCTGATGGGAAGTGGACTCCATCATTGAACCGGACACCGGTTTGCGCGCCACCCGCATCAGGTGGGTGCAAGGCTCGCCATGCACAACGCCCTGCGAACAGGGCGTTGCTTGAGGCGGGAACGAACAGTCAGCGAATGCCGTCGTTGCGCAGCGCAGCCGGGGTGAAGTCGGTCATCTTCGCGGTCAGACCATAGGTGGTGGCATGCCTGGACTGGTTGGTCATGGCCAGCACGTTGTAGCGGCCGGCGATCAGGTCGTAGATGCCAAGCATCGCGAAGTTCGGCGCGCCACGCTCGTAATCGTTGATCGCATAACCTTCCGCCACCCGCCATAGCTGGCCACGACCGTCGTAGTGATCGACCTCGGCCAGTTGCCAGGTGTCCTCGTCAAAGTACATGTCACGCTTGGCATACACGTGACGCTGACCGGGCTTGAGCGTGGCCTGCACGTGCCAGACGCGGTGCAATTCGTAGCGCGTCAGGTCCTGGTTGATGTGCCCCGGCTTGATGATGTCGTCGTACTTGACCTTCGGCGACTGCAATTTGTAGTTGTTGTACGGGATGTACAGCTCCTGTTTGCCCACCAGTTTCCAGTCATAACGATCCGGTGCACCGTTCATCATGTCCGTGTTGTCGGCGGTGCGCATGCCGTCGGAGCCGTTGCCCGGGCCATCGTAAGCCACTTGCGGTGCCCGCCGTACGCGGCGCTGGCCGGCGTTGTAGACCCACGCCAGGCGCGGTTCCTTGACCTGGTCGATAGTCTCGTGGATCAGGATCACGCTGCCGGCCATGCGCGACGGCGCGGTGATTTCCTGCTTGTAGTAGTACAGGACGTTATCGGCCTGCCCCGCATCGACGCCTTCCATCAATTGCGGGAAGGCCAGTTTGTCTTCGTATTCGACGATGGAGTAAGAACCGTTGGTTTGCGGAGCCGCCTGGGCCGCTATACGTTCCATGTTGCCGCCGCGATAACGGTTGGTGTGGTTCCAGTAGATCTCCACGCCGTTCTTCGGAATCGGGAACGGGTAGTAGCGGGTCTGGGTGAAGTTCACCAGGCCGTTGCCATCGGGCGTCAGCTCGGTGGTCACCGCGCTCTTTTTCGCGATGTCATAGACGTTCTGCGGTGACGCCGCGGTGCGCTGGGTCTTGTACACCGGGATCTTGTAGCTGTCCGGATAGCGCTTGAACATCGCCAGCTGGCCCGGGGTCAGCTTGTCCTTGTACTGGTCGACGTTGGCTGCCGTGATCACGAACTGCGGTTTTTCACCGGCAAACGGATCGCCGAGAAAACCATTGTCGAGTGCCGCCGCACCGGGGTTGAGGCCCCCGATCCAGGCCGGAATGCTGCCGTTGACATTGCCCTCTTTCTGCGCCCCCAACGGCGTCAGCGTAGTCCCCAGTTGCGCCGCCTCCTGCGGAGAAACCGCGGCCATCACACCGCTGGCCAGCAACGACAGACTCAGTGCGCCAGCGCGCAGAATTAAACGTGCGTTCATGTTCAGTTTCCTCTGGCAGGGTTGCATCAGAAATTCACGCCGAAGCTCAGCGCGGCGTAGTCGCGGTCGACGTTGGTGTTGAAATCGCCACCAAAGTAGTTGGTGTAACTCAGACTGGCGGTGTAGGTGTTCTGGTAGTCGGCGTCGACACCGAGGCTCACGGCCTTGGAGCCTTCATCGAAGTTCGGGCCGAAACCCTGCACGTCGTGAGACCAGGCAAGGTTCGGCGACAGGTTGATACCGGCGATCACGTTCGGGTAATCGAGCTTGCCGCGCAGGCGATAACCCCAACTGCTGCTGGTGTAGAAGCCATCGTTGTTGCACTCCTGCGCCGGGTTGCTGGCGTTGGGCAGGCCCGCTGCGGTCCCACGGCAAGTGGCCGCCCCCGCTGCGCCCGGCAGTTCGCCGGAACCGAAGGCCGGGCTGCGACCGAAGCGCAGGTCCGTACCGTCCGCCTTGCCCAGGCCGTTGATCTTGTTGTAACCCACCTCGCCCACCAGGGTCAGGCGACTGGCGCCGAAGACCTGATCGAAGAACTGCGTGGCGGTCACCTGCGCCTGGGTCACCGGCATGCGCTTGTAGCCGTTGACCTCGGCCCCCAGAGTGCGTCCGGCGAAACCGGTGGTGATCAGCGGTGACGTTGCGCCGAAGGTCGCGGCGGACAACAGGTCAGCGGTGTTCAGCTGCAGCGGCATGTTTGGCCGGTAGCTGAGTTCGCCACCGAGCGATACGCCGGCGACGTTGGTCTGGAAGCTCAAGCCATACAGACGAATGTCTTCCGGATAATCGATGAAGTAACGCGCACTGCGCGCCGAGGCCACGCCACCGGCCGGGTTGCTCATCTGATTGATGCTCAGGAACGGGTTGCGACTGTGGTAGTTCATCGCGTAGGCACCGAACTCGGTGTCGTTGGCTTCCGGCACATACCAGCGCAGCGCCAGGCCATACTGGCCACCGTCGCGGGCATCGTTGTCCTTCAGGCGCGGGATGAACGCGTCGTCGGTGCCGGCAGCAATGGCAGCCAAACCGCCGGTGTTCTTCGCGACACCCGGTGGCAGGTCGAGACCGGCGATCACCAGGCGGTCATCACAACCTTGCGGCACACCGTCATTGCCGAAGAACGTGCCGCAGTTATCGACCACCGACTTGTCCCATTGCAGTTGGTAGAAACCTTCAGCGGTGATGTTGTCGGCCAGGCCCTGGGACACATAGAGCAGGTTGACCGGGATCAGGCCTTCTTTCACTTCGGCACCCGGGCGACGCAGCGCGGCGACGTCAATCGGGTTGATGCTGTTGATCGAGTTGCCGATGAAGGTACTCTCGCCCCAGCTCACCACTTGCTTGCCCAGGCGCACATTGCCGACCTGATCGCCAATCGAGTAGTTGTGGTAGACGAAGCTGTCGAGGAACATCGCGCCGGACGACTTGGCCGCGCGGTCACGTCCCGAGTCGTCGATGTCATAGAACGGACGGCTCTCGTCCATCAGCTCGAAGTCGTACCAGTATTTGCCGCGCACGAAGGCGCCGCTGTCGCCGTACTTGAGTTCCAGGTCATGCACGCCCTTGAAGATCTTCGAGAAGGTTTCACCCTTCTTGAAGTTCAGGCGGTTGTCGTCGGTGGTCCGGGACGCAGATTTGCCGCCGGTGACACCCTGGGAGTTGAAGTTGGAGATGAATTGCTTGTCTGGATCAGCTGCCGACCAGCTCACGCCAATCGACAGCGACGAATCGAAACTGCCCTGAATTTCCCCGATATTGAAAGCCACAGCGTGAGCCTGATTGCTCGCACAAGTGGCAACCATCACAGCGACGGCCAGCAGACTCGGCTGGAAGACTCCGCGCATTGTTTTTGTTGTCATGCGGTTTCTCCGGTTAAGGATTAAGTGTTGGAGCGCCCATGCTAGCGGCGCTCCGTTGGGGGTCTCACACCCGAACGGGTGATTTGAAGCAGCGTTATTGATGGGGTTTTGTGCCGCGTAACAACCTGGTTTGAACGGCGCTCACCGTGCGTTACGCTCGGTGACACTCACCCGGTAAAAGTTGGTGCCCGCTTGTCGATAAACGCCGCCACGGCTTCGCGGTGGTCGGCGGTCTGGTGCGACAGCACCTGGAACGTCGCCGACATTTCCAGCAGCGTGTCGAGTCGGGTGTGCAAGGCCTCGCGCAACAAACGCTTGGCCAGGCGCACGGCGTGAGGTGGGTTGGCGGCAATCGACGCGGCGATGTCCCGCGCCGTATCCAGCAACTGCTCGGCGGGGACAACGCGGGACACCAGGTTCCATTGCTCGGCCTGGCGAGCGTCAATCATTTGTCCGGTCAGGGTCAGTTCGGTGGCGCGGGACAAACCGATGATGCGTGGCAACAACCAGGCACCGCCGTCGCCTGGAATGATCCCCAACTTGACGAAACTCTCGGCAAACTTCGCGTGCTCGGACGCCACGCGGATGTCACACATGCACGCCAGATCCAGCCCCGCACCAATGGCCGCGCCATTGACCGCGGCGATCACCGGTACTTCCAGATTGAACAACGCCAAGGGCAAGCGCTGAATGCCGGTGCGATATTCCTGACGCAATTGCATGCCCGACATCTGCGCGTAGCGATCCATGTCGCGCACGTTGCCACCGGAGCAGAACGCCGTACCGGCGCCGGTGATGATCACTGCACGCACACTGCTGTCGCGTTCGATTCGCTCAATGGCTTCGAGGAACTCCGGCACGGCGCTGTTGCCGGTCAGCGGGTTGCGTCGCTCGGGGTCATTCATTGTCAGGGTGACGACATGACCTTCCTGTTCGTATTTCAAAAACGCGCTCATGAATGATCCTCAGGCCGATGGGGACAGGGTGACGTGACGCACGAAATGGCTGGCGCAGGCATCCGGTTGTGCGAGAAACGCCTGGCCGACGATGCCGTTCCACCAGGTTTCCGAGCCGTCGCTGATGCGCCACTCGTGCAGGCGCCGGGTGAACAGTTGCAAGTCCAGTTCTTCGGTCACGCCGATGGCGCCGAACAGTGCGTGGGCGATGGCAGTGACTTGAGGCACAGCCATGCTGGTCCGCGCTTTGGCAATGGCCGTCGCCATCAGGTCCGGCACCTGCAAATCGCCGGCAAACGCCAGTTCAGCGGCGATGCGCGCGGCGGCCACTTGCTCGGCCATCACGCTGAGTTGATGCTGCACGGCCTGGAATTTGCCGATGGCCTTGCCGAACTGCACCCGGTCGTTGCAGTACTCCAGCGTCATGGCGAGAACCTGCTCCATGGCCCCGGCGATGGTGGCGGCGTGAATGGCGGCGTTGAACACACGTACTTCTTCGCCGTTATTGCCAATTGCGCTGCCGAGTGAATCCTGCGGCCAGTACAAGGTGGCGCATTGACTGCCGTGAACACCGGTGGACTCGCGGCGGGCGAGGCTGCAATCGAGCAGCAGCAACTCGCCTTCCAGGTTGACCAGGGCAAAATCAGCCAACAAACCAAACGCCACACGCGGCACACACAACAGGCCATCGGGCTGGCGACAGGCTGTGCCGGCCAGGGTCACCATGCCGGACGGTGGCGCGCTCGGGCAGTCACGTAGCAACGCACGGGCGGCAATGCTTTGCGCCGCCGGGACCGGCAGCGCGCAGCGACCGAAGGCGACAAAAATCGGCAGCAGTGCATTCAGCGCAAGTCCCGCTCCACCAGCGATTTCTGGCGTCAGCAATTCCAGAAAGCCGCTGTCTTCCAGGGCACTCCACAGCGTTGCGGCGCTGTCTCCGCCTTCCACAGCACGGACCAGTGCCGGCGTGCAAAAGTCGCTGAGGATCTTTTCAATGGCTTCAGTGAACATGAAGTTTTTCCTATTCGAGGTGCATCAGCGCAGGCCGAGGCCGCGGGCGATCATGCCGCGCAGGATTTCCCGGGTGCCGCCGCGCAACGAGAAAGTCGGCGCGACCTGGTTCAGGTAGGCGACCGTGCGGTACAGCTCCTCATCGACGGGTACATCCGGATGGGCACTGATCGCCGAGGCAATCGCTGACGGGATCGCCTGTTCGAATTCAGTGCCGATGTCCTTGACCAGTGCAGCTTCCACCACCGGGCTTTCGCCCCGGGCGAGCAACGCCGTCAGCGCCAGCGAGAGATTGCGCAGGCAGGTCAGCTGCGTGAGGAAACTGCCGAGCAACGCGGATTCCTGTGCAGTGGCGCCGTGACGGCGCAAGGTGTCGGCCCACAGATCGAGCAACACCACGCTGGAGTAGAAACGTTCCGGCCCGCTGCGCTCGAACGCGAGTTCGGCATTCACCTGCTTCCAGCCGCTGCCCTCCTCGCCCACCAACGCGTCTTCGCCAAGCAAGACGTCGTCGAAGGCGACTTCGGAGAAATGCGCGTCGCCCGCTAGGTCGACAATGGGACGCACGCTGATGCCTGGCTGCCTGAGGTCGATGATGAATTGCGACAGCCCGTTGTGACGGTCCTCGGGCGAACCACTGGTGCGCACCAGAGCGATCATGTAGTCGGCGTGATGGGCATTGGTGGTCCAGATCTTGCGCCCGCTCAGACGCCAGCCTTCAGGGCAAAGGGTGGCGCGGCTGCGCACGCTGGCCAGGTCAGACCCCGAGTTCGGTTCGCTCATGCCGATGCAGAAAAACGCCTTGCCGGCGCAGATGCGCGGCAGGAAAAAATCCTTCTGCGCGTCGTTGCCGAATTTCAGGATCAACGGCCCGCTCTGGCGGTCGGCGATCCAGTGTGCCGCCACCGGAGCACCGGCCGACAGCAGCTCTTCGACCAGCACAAAGCGACTGAATGCATCCAGCCCGGCACCGCCATAAGCGGCCGGCAAGGTCAGGCCGACCCAGCCACGTTGCGCCAGTTGGCGACTGAAACCGGCGTCGAAACCGGTCCAGCTGCGGGCCCGCACATCCGCCGGGACGCTCGGCAGATGCTCGGCCAGAAATCCTTTGACCTCGGCACGAAAGGCCTCGGCGTGTGGCGGTAGAGCGGTCAGGCGAAAGGCGTCGAGCAAGCTGCTCACTGGGCACCTCCACTGACTTTGCCGTACAGCGTCACCACGCATGCACCGCCCAGCCCGAGGTTATGGGCCATGGCCAGACGTGCACCGTCGACCTGGCGTTGATCGGCGCTGCCGCGCAATTGTCGGGTCAGCTCGTAGCACTGCGCCAGGCCGGTGGCGCCCAAGGGATGGCCCTTGGAAAGCAGGCCGCCGGACGGGTTGATGACGATCTGTCCGCCGTAGGTGTTGTCGCCGTCCATGACGAACTTCTCGGCCCCGCCCTCGGGGCAGAAACCCAGCGATTCGTAGCAGATCACTTCGTTCTGGGCGAAGCAGTCGTGCAGTTCGCAGACATCGATGTCCTGCGGGCCGACACCGGCCTTCTCGTAGACCTGGCCCACGGCGGCGTGGGTCATGTGGGTGCCGACCCAATCGAGCAGCGACGGCTGTTCGAAGTTGAAGGATTCCGGGGTGTCGGTGGTCATCGCCTGGGCGACGATTTCCACGTCGCGACGCAAGCCATGCTTTTTCGCAAAACGTTCGGACACCAGGATTGCCGCGGCACCACCGCAGGTTGGCGGGCAGGCCATCAGCCGCGTCATGACGCCTGGCAGAATCACCGGGTCGTTCATCACGTCTTCGACGCTGAGCACCTTGCGAAACAATGCGAGCGGGTTGTTGGCTGCATGACGGCTGGCCTTGGCGCGCACGGCGGCGAAGGTTTGCATTTTGGTGCCGTATTTGTGCATGTACTCGCGCCCGGCACCACCGAAGGTACGGATGGCCTGGGGCATGCCATCCATATCGGCGGTGAGACCGCGCAGGATCGGCAGGAAGCGCTCACGGGTTGGCGGGCGGTCGTCCCAGTGGGATTTCAATGCGCCGGCCTGCATCTGCTCGAAACCCACCGCCAATACGCAATCAGCCGAACCGGACTCGATGGCCTTGCGCGCCAGGAACAGCGCGGTGGAACCGGTGGAGCAGTTATTGTTGACGTTGACCACAGGAATCCCGGTCATGCCCACTTCGTACAGTACGGTCTGGCCGCAGGTGGAGTCGCCGTAGACATAACCGGCATACGCTTCTTGCACCAGTTTGTAGTCAATGCCCGCATCAGCCAGGGCCAGACGTACCGCTTCTGAACCCATCTGCACATAGGTCGGGCTGTCGCTGGGCTTGCGGAACGGGATCATGCCGACGCCGGCAACCAGTACTTTTTCGCTCATGGTGTCACCTGAAAATGAGGGGGAAGGATCACAACTGGCGCGCGATCAGTTCGCGCAATACTTCACTGGTGCCACCAAAGATGCGCGTCACGCGCATGTCGACGAAGGCGCGGGCAATCGGGTACTCGAGCATGTAGCCGTAGCCGCCGTGGAGCTGGACCATGTCGTCGATGCACTGCCAAAGCGTCTCGGTGGCGTACAGCTTGGCGATGGCCGACTCCTGCACGGTCAGGCGACGGCGCATGTGTTCGGCGATGTAGTGGTCGATGGTCAGGCGCACGGCGGTGGCCTTGGCCTTGATGTCGGCCAGCTTGAATTTGGTGTTCTGGAAGTCCCACACGGTCTGGTTGAAGGCCTTGCGGTCCTTGACGTACTCGACGGTCTGCTCCAGCAGGCGTTCGAGTTTGGCGGCGCAGTACAGGGCGATGACCAGGCGCTCTTGCGGCAACTCCTCCATCAAGTGCATGAAGCCTTTGTTTTCTTCACCGAGCAGGTTGCCCACCGGCACACGGACGTCGTCGAAGAACAACTCGGCGGTGTCGGCAGCGTGCTGGCCGACCTTCTCCAGCTTGCGGCCACGACGGAAACCCTCGCGATTGCACTCGACCATGATCAGGCTGCAACCCTTGGCGCCAGCGCTCGGGTCGGTCTTGCACACCACCACGACCATGTCGCAGGTCAGGCCGTTGCTGATGAAAGTCTTGCTGCCATTGATCACCCACTCGTCACCGTCGCGCACGGCGGTGGTGCGGATCGCCTTGAGGTCGGAACCGGTGCCCGGTTCGGTCATGGCCACCGCCAGCACGGTTTCGCCGGAGCAGATTTTCGGCAGCCATTGCTGCTTCTGCTCTTCGGTGCCCAGGCGCACGATGTAGGGGGCGACGATGTCCGAATGCACACCCAGGCTCCAGCCGGAGACACCGGCGCGGTACAGCTCTTCGATCAGCACCGCCGAGTGACCGAAGTCGCCACCGCCACCGCCGTATTCGGTGGGCACGGTGAGGCACAACAGGTTGTGGCGGCCAGCCTTGAGCCAGGTTTCCCGGTCGACCTGCCCGGCCTCGTCCCACTGCGCCTGCTTGGGCAGGCATTCACGCTCGAAGAAACGCCGCGCGGTTTCACGCAGCATTTCGTGGTCTTCACGGTAGACGGTACGGTTGATGTGCATCGGGATCTCCAGTGGGTTGCCAGGCAGGCACGCGCCTGGTTCGTGGGTCCACTGTATTGGCGGGGGGTGGGTGATGAAGCCACCCGGATCGGGTAGCGGATTTGCGGAACAGTTGTACGGAGGGCTTGAAATGAAACACCATCAAGGTAGGAGCTGGCGAAGCCTGCGATCTTTTGACTTTGCTTTTCAAAAACAAGATCAAAAGATCGCAGCCTCCGGCAGCTCCTACGGGGATTTGTGGTGGGGTTACTGGCGCAGTTCGCGCTTGAGGACTTTGCCCGCCGCCGACAGTGGCAGCTCGTCGCGGAACTCCACGGTCTTGGGGCACTTGTAGGGGGCGATGAATTCACGACAAAACAGGCGCAATTGCTCCTCATCGGCTTGGGCACCGGGCTTGCGCACCACCACCGCGTGCACCGCCTCGCCCCACTGTTCATGGGGAATGCCGATCACCGCGCACATCGCCACGGCCGGGTGCCGCGACAGAACGTTTTCGACTTCCGCCGAGTAAACGTTTTCCCCACCGCTGACGATCATGTCCTTCAAGCGGTCGACGATGAATAGGTAGCCCTGCTCGTCCATCCACGCCGCGTCGCCGGTGTACAGCCAACCGTCTCGCAACACCCTGGCGGTTTCTTCGGGCTTGTTCCAGTAGCCCTGCATGATGTTCGGCCCGCGCACAATGATCTCGCCCACTGTGCCACGGGGAACCTCTTGCCCCTGCGGGTCGACAATCTTCACGTTGACACCCAGACCGCCACGCCCCACCGAGCGCGACAAGCCGCTGATGCGAGCCTCTGGCGTGTGATTGCACGGCAGATTGCTGGACACCACCGGGCAGGCCTCGGTCAGTCCGTAGGAATGTGAAAGTTCGATGTCCGGCAGTCTGGCCAGCACTTGCTCGACCATATCCCCGGCGCTGGGTGAAGCACCGTAGGTCAGGCGTTTCAGGCTGCCCAGGTCATACTTGTCAAAGTCAGGATGAGCCAACAGCGCAAGGATCATGGTCGGCACCAGCAACGTCTCGGTGACCCGTTCGCGCTCAATCATCTGCAAGGCCTGCAAGGGGTCGAAGCTCGACGCCAGCACATGGCTTTCACCGGCCAGAAACTGAATCAGTGCACGGGCCATACCGGCGACATGGAACAATGGCGCGACATGCATCAGCAGGCCGCCGCGGATCGGCGGCATGTCCACCATGCGAGGCATGCACGCCGACCACAGGTTCAGGTGCGACTGCATGACCCCCTTGGGAAACCCGGTGGTGCCGCCGGTGTACATGATGCAGGCAAGGTCTTCACCGCCCCGCCCGGCGTCTTGCACTGGCGCAGTCTGGGCAATCAATTGCTCGAAACCCGACATGCCGGCCGGCACGTCACCGTCACCCGCATAAATCAACAGCGGCGCACGACGGGCCCTGGCACAAATGCCTTCGGCCAGCGCTGCGAAGTGCTCATCGACGATGAGGATGCCAGTACTGCAATCGTCCAGCGAATAGACGATCTCCGGCACGCTCCAGCGGATGTTCACCGGGTTGAGCACTCCGCCGCCCCACCAAACACCCATGATGTACTCCAGGTAGCGGTCGGAGTTCAGCGCCAGCATGCCGACCCGGTCACCGGCCGCCATGCCGAGTTTCTGCAAGGCGCCCGCCAGGCGAGCGACCCGTTCGCCAAATTCACGGTAGGTGTGGCGACGTTCGCCATGGATAGTCGCGATGTGGTCCGGGTTCTGTTGCAGCGTGCGTTGCAGGCATTGGGTCATGTACATGCTGTCAGCTCACGCCCCGATCCGTGCCGCGCCAGAACGGTTCACGCAGATCGCGCTTGAGCACCTTGCCGGCACCGGACAACGGCAACGCCGTACGGAACTCCACGGATTTCGGGGTCTTGTAGCCGGCAATCTGCCGACGGCAGTGTTCAATGATCTGGGCGCTTGCAACCTCGTTGTCCGGCTTGAGCACCACCACCGCGTGCACCGCTTCGCCCCACTGGGCACAAGGAATGCCGATCACTGCGCAGGCCGCGACGGCCGGGTGACTGGCGATGGCGCTTTCCACTTCGCCGGAATACACGTTTTCGCCACCGCTGACAATCATGTCCTTGAAACGGTCGACGATGTAGATAAAGCCATCCGCGTCCATATAAGCGCCATCGCCGGTGTGCATCCAGCCGCCGCGCAAGGCCTTGGCGGTTTCCTCGGGGTTGTTCCAGTAGCCGAGCATGATGTTCGGGCCGCGCACCACCACTTCGCCGACGGTGCCGCAGGGCACTTGGTTGTCATTTTCGTCGACGATGCGCACCGTGACCCCCAGCCCCGGGCGCCCGGCCGAGCGCAGGCGGCCATTGGCGATGCCTTCGGCGCTGTGGTTTTCCGGGCCGTTGGCAGAGATCGGCGGCGCCGCTTCGGTCATGCCGTAGCCTTGGGTGAACTCGACATTCGGCAAGGCCTTGAGCGCCATTTCCAGCAAGGGCACGGCAATCGGCGAGGCGCCGTAGGTGAGGCTGCGCAGGCAGCTCAGGTCATGCCTGGCGAAATCGGGGTGCATGATCAGCGCCTGAAGCATGGTCGGCACGATCAGGATATCGGTGATGCGCTCGCGCTCGATGGTGCGCATCACGTCCAGGGCATCGAAGGCCGGAACGAAAATGCTCGGCAGCCCCAGCAGCGAAATCAGGATCACCCGCGACAACGCCGCCAGGTGGAACATCGGCGCGATGTGCAGGGTCAATGCGTCCGCCGGCACCGGTACGTCGGCGGCGCGGGCCACGGCAGCGGTCCACAGGTTCATGTGCGACTGCATCACGCCTTTCGGTCGGCCGGTGGTACCGCCGGTGTACATGATGCTCGCCAGGTCGTCGCCGCCGCGAAACGCGTCGTCAACGGGCGTGGCTTCACCAATCAATTGCTCGTAGGACAGCATGCCTTCTGGCAACGGCCCGTCGCCGATGTGGATCAGCAACGGCCGCACCCTGGCGCTGCTGGCAATGCCTTCGGCCAGGGGCAGGAAGGTGTCGTCGATCAGCAGGATGCGGGTGTCGCAGTCGTCCAGCGAATAGACGATTTCCGGCACGCTCCAGCGAATGTTCACCGGGTTGACCACGCCACCGCCCCACCAGGTCGCCAGGAAATACTCAAGGAACCGGTCGGAGTTCAGGCCCAGCAGACCGACGCGATCGCCGGTCCGCATCCCCAAATGCTGCAAGGCCCCGGCCAGGCGAGCCACCCGGTCGGCCAGTTCGGCATAGGTGCGGCGGCGGTCGCGAAAGACCGTCGCCACGGCATGGGGACGTTGCTGCAGCACGCGGTGCAGGCCTTGGGTCAGATACATGAGGTTCTCCTGTGAATTATTGTTGTCAGGTAACGAACGCGACGCTACGGATCAGGTACCGGTGTATTTCGGCGAACGCTGCTCGACCTGGGCCATGCGCCCTTCGGCGTGATCTTCGCTGTCGCGCAGCAAGCCCCAATGCAGATGGGCCTGGGTGACGAAGTCCCGGGGCGCGAGATGGGCGCTCTGCAAGGCCAGGCGCTTGATCGACTGCACCGCGAGCGGGCCGTTGGCGGCAATACGCTCGGCCAGGTCCAGCGCCGCCGGCAGCAGACGGTCCTTGGGCAGCAGCTCGATGATCAAACCGATGCCCAAGGCCTGCCCGGCGCTGATCGATTCCCCGGTCAGCGCCATTTTCATGGCATGGGCCGCTGGAATTGCACGCAGCAAGTACTGCACGCCACCGGCCGCCGGAATGGTCGCGTCGCACACCTCGGGCAAGCCGAACGTGGCGCTGGCCGAGGCAATGCGCAGATCGCATTGCAGCGCCAGCTCGAGACCGCCCCCCAGGCAGGCACCATTGATGGCGGCAATCACCGGTTTCCAGATGTCCAGGTCGCTGAGGTCGAACAGCCGGCTGTAGCCGCCCTCCTCGGCTTCGGTCTCGCGGCTTTTGAGGGTGCCGGCGACAAAACCGGATGCCGCCAGCAACGACTCCTTGTGGCTTGCACCGCTGCAAAACGCGCGCTCGCCGGCACCGGTCAGGACGATCACCCGCACCTGCTCGTCATCCTGGCAGGCACCCAGGGTCTTGCGCAGGTGCATCAGATCGCTGACGGTCAGCGCGTTGTTCGACTGTTGCGCATCGAGCGTGATGAGTGCCACGTGATCGATGATCTTGAACTGAATGGCCATGGTGTAACTCCTGCGCTGCGCGATTCTTCATGTTGTTTTTCAGGCGCCAAAACCCAGGCCCAGTTCACGCAAGCGCTCAATGGCCGCGGTGTCGAAGCCCCAGTCACGCAGTGCTGCGCCGCCATGCTCTCCACGCGCGGGCGCCGGTTGCGGTTGCGCCGATGGCGTGCCGAGGAAACGCGGAGCCGGGACCGGTTGCACTACCCCGTCGACCTCAATGAAGCTGCCACGGGCAACGCCGTGGGGGTGCCTGGCTGCTTCGGCCAGGCCCAACACCGGCGCAACGCAGGCGTCGCTGCCTTCGAAGGCTTCCTCCCACTGCTTGCGGGTACGACCGAAGAACGCAGCGGTGAATGACTCCCGCAGCCGCGGCCAGCCAGCCCGGTCGTGCTGGCTGGGCAGGTCCGCGTTGGAGAGTCCGAGAATGTCCAGCATCTGCCCATAGAAGCGCGATTCAATCGGCCCGATCGCCATGTACTGGCCGTCGCGGGTTTCGTAGGTGTCGTACCAGGGCGCACCGCCATCGAGCAGGTTGCTGCCGCGCTGTTCTTTCCAGTGACCACCGGCCAGCAGGCCCCAGATCACCGAGCCCAGCTGCGCCGCACCTTCGGTCATCGCCGCATCGACCACCTGCCCGGCGCCGCCGCGCTGCACATTGAGCAGCGCCGCCAGTACGCCCATCGCCAGCAACATGCCGCCACCGCCGTAGTCACCCACCAGGTTCAGCGGCGGCACCGGCCGACCACCGGCCGGGCCGATACTCGACAGCACACCCGACAAGGCGATGTAGTTCAGGTCATGGCCAGCGCGGTCGGCCATCGGGCCGGTCTGGCCCCAGCCGGTCATACGGGCGTAGACCAGACGCGGATTGCTCTGTAGCGCGACTTCCGGGCCGAGGCCCAGGCGCTCCATCGTGCCGGGGCGAAACCCTTCGATCACCACGTCGGCGCGCTCAATCAATTGCAGCGCGACGGCGACACTGTCGGGGTGCTTCAGGTCGAGGGTGACCGAACGGCGGTTGCGCCCGGTGATGTCGGCCCGCTTGCCCTCAAGCTTCGGCCCCAGGTCACTGGCCTTCTGCGGCCGGTCGATGCGCACCACGTCGGCGCCCATGTCGGCCAACAGCATGGTGCCAAACGGCGCCGGCCCGATTGCCTCAAACTCCACCACCCGAATGCCGCTCAGTACGCCCATCGCCAACGCTCCGTGATTCTTCTGGAGCGCCAGCAGCACTCCTATTGTTGTGCCATCCAGTAGATCAATCCCGGCCCCACCGACCACCACCCGCATCGGGTGGTGGCCGCCAAAGACAGGGTCATCCCGCCCATGGTCTGGGTTACACTCGATGAGATTCGGCGCACTCACAAAACAAAAAAGAATCGGACAGCCCCATGGATAAACACCGCAAGTCCAATGCATCGGACACCCATGCCAGCCAGGTCTTCAATCCGGTTCAGTCCCCGATCGTCAGTACCAAACTGACTCCGCCGCGCAGCGCCGGGCGCCTGATTTCCCGCGAGCGCCTGCAGGAGCAAATGCTCAAGGCCCGCCGCCTGCGTTGCATCGTGCTCAGGGGACCAGCCGGGTGTGGCAAGACTTCGACCCTGATCGCCTGGCGCCAGGCGCTGTTGCCGCTGGGGTTCGACGTGGCGTGGCTGACGCTGTCGGCCGATGACAACGAACTGGCGCGCTTTCTTGACTATCTGCTGGCAAGCCTCGGCCAGATCGACCCGACGCTCGTGCGCGAAGCGACTCAACTGGAAGGTCGCGGCCTCGACAGCGAAGCCGTGGAACGCACCGTCATCACCCTGGTGCGCAGCATTGCCAGCCGTGGCCGTGAGCTGGTGCTGGTACTCGACGACCTGCACCACCTGACTGACGTGGGCATTCACCAGGCCCTGCAATGGCTGATCGACTACGCCCCGGCCAACCTCCACCTGGCGCTGATATCGCGCAGCGTCGTGCCGTTGTCCCTGGCGCGGTTGCGCAGCCAGGAACTGGTGCTGGAGCTGAACCTGCGGGACTTGCGTTTCACCGCCGCCGAATCCGAACAGTTCCTCAAGGCGCAATTGGGCGAGATCAGCGCCCGGGACGCCCGGATGATGCATGAGCTGACCGATGGCTGGGTCGCCGGCCTGCAACTGCTCGCCGTCAGCCGCAAAAAGAATCGCCCGCCTGCCGCCGCAGAGGCAACGTCGGTGCAAGCGCAGCTACGGGACGATCAAGCCTTCGCCAGGTTCTTCGAAGTCGAAGTGTTGTCCCACCTGTCACCGACAGACCTGGACCTGTTGCTGCTCATGGCCGTGTGCAACCGCTTCTGCGCCTCGTTGTGCGCTGCCTTGAGCGGTCACCCGCAGGCGGTTGCCGAGGCGAACGCGCTGCTGACGCGGCTGGAGCGGGACAACCTGTTCCTGATTCCGGTAGACAGCGCCGAGCGCGAAACCTGGTATCGCCTGCACCCATTGCTGCGCGAAACCCTGCTCAAGTATTTCGACTCGCGCAGCAACGCCGAGCAACAAGCGGTGCACGTTCGCGCATGGAGCTGGTTCCGCGAGCACAATCACCTGGATGAAGCGGTGCACCATGCGGTCATGGGCGGCGACCCGTCGGCCGCCGCCGATCTGGTGGAACAACACTGCGAGGCGTTGTACGCCCATGGCGACCTGCGCATGTTGATCGAGCTGGTGCGGCTGTTGCCGGTCGAACAGGTACAGGCCCGGGTCAAGCTGCGCATTCTCAAGACGCGGATGCAGCTGTATGCCAGGGACTTCGTGGCCTGCACCGCCAGCCTCGAACAACTGTTTCGCGACGTTCCCGAGAGCGAAGTCCATGACCGCTTCATGATCTCGCTGCTGCGCGCCTCTTTGGCCCTGCAGCGGGATGACACCGATGCGGCCATGACGGTCCTGCCGCAATTGCTCAACCCGCCTGCGGGCAGCAACAGCGTGGCCATCGGCTCCTGTGCCAACATCCTGTCCTGGCTGTACATGCACCGCGGTGAATACGAAAAGGCCCGCCAGGTGCAACTCGACCGGCCGAACCTGCTGATCAATGGCCAGCCGCTGCTGGGGACCACGGCGGGCAGCCTTCAGGGTCGTTGCCTGATCGGCTTGAGCCTGGCCCTTGAAGGCCAGATGACCCAGGCGGAACGGGTTTACCGCGATGTGTTGCATGAAGCCGGCCAATGCGGCAAGGGCGGTGCCGACGCGACTTATCTCTCCGCTGCGCTGCTTGGCGAAGTGCTGTACGAAACCAACGACCTCGACGCCGCGTTCAAGATGCTCTCGGGCTGGATCGACATTCTCGAACGGATCTCGATTCCCGATTCCGTGCTGCGTGTGCTGCAAGTGCTGTGGAATGTGCAATGGCTGGCGGGTAACCATCAGGAGGCCCTGGCATTTGTCGAGCGGCTTGATGAGTACGCGATCAAACTCGGCCTGGAGCGCCTGCAAGCCTACTGCCTGACCTGGCAGGTGCGCTGGTTGCTGACACTCGGGGAAACCGCACAAGCCCAAGCCAAGCTGGCGCGCCTGGATGCCATCGACGCGCGCCACCCGGACGCCGGGCACACGGCACTCAAGGAAATCCACATCCTGGCCGAGAACGCCCGCGCTCGCTGGCAACTGGCACAGGGCGACCTGGACGGCGCCTACGCACGCATAGAACAGCTGATCGAAACCTGTGAAAGGCACCGCCGCCAACTCGGAGCGGTACGCCTGATGGTGCTCAGTGCCGTGATCGAGTCCGAACGGGGTCACCATGAGCAGGCGCGGGACAAGGTCATGGAGGCGCTGCGCCGAGGGCAGCGCTTCGGCCTGGTGCGCAGCCTCATCGACGCCCATCCGGACGGGTTGAAACTGATCTGCGATATCACCAGCCGGGAAGTCCTTGACCCGGTGCTGGCGTTTTATGTCGAGCGCCTGCAGGCCGCCGGGGCCACAGCGCCTGCGGTCTCGAAAACCAAGCCTGCGACGGCGGCAACCAGCAAACCGCTGGCGGCCGGGATCGAGCCCTTGAGCGAACGGGAGATCGAAGTGGTGCGCCTGCTGGCCCAGGCCCTGCCCAACAAGAAAATCGCCCGTGCGCTGGGGCTGTCCCCGGAAACCGTGAAATGGCACCTGAGCCATATCTACAGCAAGCTCGGCGTCGGCAGCCGCGATGAAGCGGTGGCGCGGGTGCGGGATCTGGAATCGCAGGGTGATCCAGGCACTGGTACTCACTAACTGCCAATAGAGAAACCTGTGGGAGCGGGCTTGCCCGCGAAGGCGGTGTGTCAGTCAACACAGATGTTGAATTTGCTGGCCTCTTCGCGGGCAAGCCCGCTCCCACAGGGATTGTGTTGTCTTCAGTGATTTTTTAACCGCCACCCACCTCGGGTGGCGTTCACTCGCGCCCCCCCACCTATCGTAACCCTCAGATCACAGGCGCAGTTCGCGCCTTGCGTAAGCGCTCGGCCTAAGGCCGGCCTGGCATTTTTGAGGAGTCTTGCGTGCACATCGCCCGAACCGTTTTCCGCGACGACCATGAGATGTTCCGCACCACCGTGCGCCGTTTTTTCGAGCGTGAATGCCTGCCGCGCCAGGCCGCCTGGGACAAGGCCGGCCAGGTCGACCGGGAAACCTGGCTCAAGGCCGGCCGCGAAGGCCTGCTCGGCATCACCCTGCCCACCGAATACGGTGGTGGCGGCGGCGACTTCGGCCACTGCGCGGTGTTCAACGAAGAGTTCGCCCGGGCTGGCGTGAGCGGCGCCTACTTCGGCATGCACTCCGACGTGATCGCCCCCTACATCAACCGTTGCGGCAACGAAGAACAGAAACAGACATGGCTGCCGGGCATCTGCGCAGGCGAAATCATCCTCGCCATCGCCATGACCGAACCCGGCACCGGCAGCGACCTCAAGGCTGTGCGCACCACCGCCGTGCGCGATGGCGACGAGTACGTGATCAATGGCAGCAAGACCTTCATCAGCAACGGCCTGACCGCCGACCTGGTGATCGTCGTATGCAAGACCGACCCGACCGCTGGCGCCAAGGGCATCAGCCTGATTGCCGTGGAAACCGGCCGCGCCGGTTTCAAGCATGGCCGCAAGCTGGAAAAGGTCGGCCAGCACGCCCAGGACACCGCCGAGCTGTTCTTCGACAACGTCCGCGTGCCGGTGGGCAACCGTCTGGGCGAGGAAGGCCTGGGCTTCACCTACCTGATGGGTGAGCTGCCGCAAGAGCGTTTTTCCATCGCCGTGTCCGCCGCCGCCAAGCTTGAGCGCCTGCTGGAGCTGACCATCGAGTACGTAAAAGACCGCAAGGCCTTCAATCAGACCGTATGGGACTTCCAGAACAGCAAATTCAAACTTGCCGACATCAAGGCCCAGGCCACCGCCCTGCGGGTGATGGTCGACTACTACCTGGGCGAACACATGCGCCGCCGGCTGACCCTCGAAGAAGCCGCCATCGCCAAGCTCCACACCACCGAAACCCTGTGGAAATGCATCGACGACATGGTCCAGCTGCACGGCGGCTACGGCTACATGATGGAGTACCCGATTGCCCGCGCGTTCGTCGACATGCGCGTCAACCGCATCTACGGCGGCACCAGTGAAGTCATGCGCGAAATGATCGCGCGCAAGCTCTGAACCTCTCAAACAACAAGGAAAACAACGATGAGCAATAAAGTGTTCGTTGCTGGCGTCGGCATGATCCAGTTCAAGAAACCGGGGACCAATGAGCCCTACGACATCATGGGTGAACAGGCGATTCGCCTGGCCCTGGCCGATTGCGGGCTGGACTTCAGTGACATCCAGCAGGCCTACGCCGGCTACGTCTACGGCGACTCCACCTGCGGCCAGAAAGCCCTGTACCGCGTGGGCATGACCGGCATCCCGCTGATCAACGTCAACAACAACTGCGCCACCGGCTCCAGCGCGCTGTTCCTGGCCCGGCAGGCCGTGGCCAGCGGTGCGGTGGACTGCGCCCTGGCATTTGGCTTCGAGCAGATGAATCCGGGCGCATTGAGATCCGCCTGGACCGACCGCGCCCCGGCCACCGAGCGCGCCCTCAAGTTGACCAACGAACTGGTGGGCATGCCCGACCTGCCGACCGCCATCCGCCAGTTTGCCGGTGCCGGTCACGCGCACATGCAGAAGTACGGCACCCGGCTGGAGACCTTCGCCAAAATCCGCGCCAAGGCCAGCCGCCATGCCGCCAACAACCCGCTGGCCGTATTCCGCAACGTAGTCACCCCGGAAGAAGTCCTGGCTGCGCCAATGTTGTGGGAAGGCGTGCTGACCCGCCTGATGGCCTGCCCGCCGACCTGTGGCGCCGCCGCGAGCATCGTAGTGTCCGAGTCCTTCGCGAAAAAGCATGGCCTGCGCACCGACGTGCTGATGGCCGGCCAGGCCCTGACCACCGACCTGCCGAGCACCTACGACGCCAAGGACATGATCCGCGTGGTCGGTTTCGACATGACCCGCATGGCAGCGGACATCGCCTACAACCAGGCCGGCATAGGTCCACAAGACATCGACGTGATCGAGCTGCACGACTGCTTCGCCCAGAACGAGCTGCTGACCTACGAAGGCCTCGGCTTGTGCGCTGAAGGCGGCGCCGAGCAACTGGTCAACGACGGCGACAACACCTACGGCGGCAAGTGGGTAACCAACCCCTCCGGCGGACTGCTCTCCAAGGGTCACCCGCTGGGCGCCACCGGCCTGGCCCAGTGCTACGAGCTGACCCACCAGTTGCGCGGCACCGCCGAACAGCGCCAGGTGCCGAACGCGCGCATCGCCGTGCAGCACAACCTCGGTCTGGGCGGCGCCTGCGTCGTCACCGTGTACCAGAAAAACTGAAGCGACCGGGTAATCAAGGAGTCACTCAGATGATCGACAAAAAACACATCGGCAGACAACTGCCCACCTTCCTCGCCACCGCCGAAGCCGGGCAACTGCGCTTCTTCGCCAAGGCCACCGGGGAAACCAACCCGATCTACTTCGACGAGCAGGCCGCTCGCGATGCAGGGCATCCGAACCTGCCGTTGCCACCAACCTTCCTGTTCTCGCTGGAATTCCAGATCCCGTCCAACGCCTGGCGCTTTGAGCTGGGCATCGTCACCGCACGCATCCTGCACGGTGAGGAATCGTTCCGTTATCACCGCATGGCCTATGCCGGCGACACCCTGCGCTTCGACGTACGCATCGCCGACATCTACGACAAAAAAGGCGGCGCGCTGGAATTCGTGGTGCGCGAGACCCGAGTCACCAACCAGCACGGTGAGCACGTCGCGGACCTGCGCAGCGTGCTCGTACAGCGCAACAGCTGAAGCGGAGAACATTGATGAACGCCATAAGCCTGGAAAAAATCAACATCGGCGACACCCTGCCACCGCTGGCGCTGCCGCCGATCAACCGCACCACCCTGGCGCTGTTCGCCGGCGCGTCCGGTGACCACAACGCCATTCACATCGACACCGATTACGCGCGCAAAGCCGGCATGGCTGACGTGTTCGCCCACGGCATGTTGTCGATGGCCTACCTCGGTCGCCTGCTGACCCAGTGGGTCGATCAGCGCCAGTTGCGCGAGTTCGGCGTGCGCTTTCTCGGCATCACCCACCTGGGTCATCAGATCACCTGCACCGGCACCGTCGTCGAGCGCTTTGAAGTCGACGGCGAGCAACGCATCAAGGTCGAAGTGCGCACCACCAACCAATACGGCGACACCAAAATTGTTGGTGACGCTGTGATCGCTCTGTAAACAAACCCAAGAATTGAGGAGCAACACCCCATGGCAAAACTCGAAGGCAAAGTCGCACTGGTCACCGGTTCCGGTCGTGGCATCGGCCAGCAGATCGCCCTGAAACTGGCAAGCGAAGGCGCGCGCATCGTGATCAACGACCTGGACGCCGATCCGGCCCATGAAACCGCAGAACTGATCCGCAAGATGGGTGGCGAAGCCGCCGTGTGTCACGGCAACGTCAGCGCCCCGGATTTCGCCGAGCGCTACATCAAGACCGCGATGGACAACTTCAACGGCATCGACATCATCGTCAACAACGCCGGCTACACCTGGGACGACGTGATCCAGAAGATGACCGACGAGCAGTGGTACGCGATTCTCGACTGCCACATGACCGCACCGTTCCGCATCCTGCGTGCCGCCTACCCGATCATCAAGGCGCAGGCCCAGGCGGACGCCGCAGCAGAGCGCGAAGTGTTCCGCAAAGTGGTGAACATCTCGTCAGTGTCGGCGCTCAACGGCAATGCCGGGCAGATGAACTACTCCTCCGCCAAGGCCGGTGTACTGGGCATGACCCGCGCGCTGGCCCGGGAATGGGGCCGCTTCAAGGTCAACGTCAACGCCGTGGCCTTCGGTTTCATCGAAACCCGCATGACCAGCGCCGACGCCCATGCCGGCGCCACGGTGAACATCGAAGGCCGCGACATCCGTGTCGGCATCAGCCCGGAAGCGGCCAAATCGTTCGCCCAGCGCAACCCGCTCGGCCGCCCGGGCACCACGAAGGAAGCGGCCGACGCCGTGTACCTGTTCTGCTCGCCGGAGTCGAACTACATCACGGCCCAGACCATCGCGGTGGCCGGCAATCTGCAGTAACCGACAAGCAACAAGCAAAACCACTGTGGCGAGGGAGCTTGCTCCCGCTGGGCTGCGAAGCGGCCCCCGACAATCTGTCAGTTGCTGCGCATCGGCAGAGATACGACTGCTTCGCAGCCGAACGGGAGCAAGCTCCCTCGCCACAACTGCCCCCTCGCCACATTGGCTCTGCTGACTTTGAGATCGATGACCGCAGGATCACACCATGAACATGACTGAAACCAATATCCGCCAGGCTGCCATCAAACTGATCTCGCGTAATGGCTACGGCTCGATGAGCCTTCGGCAACTGGCGGCTGAATCGGGGATCAACCCCTCGACGCTGTACCTCTATTACCAAGGCAAAGGCGAGTTGCTGCTGGAGCTGGTTCTGGAATATTTCCAGGGGATTTCCCAGGCATGGGCACGCAGCCGCCCCGCCGTTGCGCGGGCCGATACGAAACTGCGCACGTTCATCGCCTGCCATGTGCGTTATCACTTGGAACATCAGGATCAGGCCATTCTCGGCAACCTGGAATTGCGCAGCCTGGATGAACAATCCTTGACCCAGGTCCGCCAGGCGCGACGGGTTTACCTCAGGGGCCTGCAAGATCTGCTGGAGCAAGGCGTGCGTGAAGGCTCGCTCAGCTGCGCCGAACCCAAACTGATGGCGCGCACCCTGTTCAACATGCTGACGCATGCCTGTGTCTGGTATCAGGCCGATGGCCGCTGGAGCGTCGACGACGTGATCCGCCATTACTCGGAACTGGTGCTGAAAATGCTCGGTGCCGTGCCCATCGCATCACCTCGCCCACCTCTGCGCCGTGCGGCCATTACACGCCGCACTATGCCGATGGAGGCAGTTTCATGAGCGACCTCATGCAG
This sequence comes from Pseudomonas sp. GL-B-12, assembly GCF_019955895.1. Classification (NCBI taxonomy): domain Bacteria; kingdom Pseudomonadati; phylum Pseudomonadota; class Gammaproteobacteria; order Pseudomonadales; family Pseudomonadaceae; genus Pseudomonas; species Pseudomonas sp. GL-B-12. The sequence goes on along the minus strand of NZ_JAHBCX010000031.1, from coordinate 26,062 downwards.
CCCTTTTCCATGGCCGGCAAAACCGTGCTGGTAGCCGATGCCACCACCCGACTCGGCGCCCATTTCGCCCGGCTGATCAGCCTCGCCGGCGCCCGGGTGGCCCTCGGCGCGCAACACCCTGCGCAACTTGAGCAGCTGGTGGCCGACCTGCGCTGGGAGGGTGGTGAAGTGCTGATCGTCAGCCTCGACAGCGCCCGCCGTCCCAGCATCGAAGCGGCGCTTGAGGCCGTCGAAGAGCGCTTGGGCAGCATCGATGTACTGATCAACAACAGCGCCGAGCGTGAGCACGTGGTGCTGAAAAATCACCTGATCCATTGCACCAGCCAGCACATGATCAAGGCCGAGCGTGGCGGTAGCATCGTCAACATCGAACCGCCGCCCCGACCGATCAGAGAGCCCAACCCTTGTTTGCGCTCCAACAGCAGCCTGATCCGCATGAGCCGGGCCATGGCCCAGTCGCTGACGCCGCACCGGATCCGGGTCAATGTGATTGCCGCCGGACGCGGCAACGACGCGGGTCTGCAGGAACTCAACGGTCCCTTGCTGTTGCTGGCCAGTGGCGCGGGTGCCAGCGTCACCGGTGCGGTGCTGCACATCGACAACTATGCCACCTGATACGGGTGGCGTTTAGTTTCTGACGACCCTTGAACATCGGAACCGGTCGCCTTGCGCGACGCCCGTCAACAAGGAGCCAGTCAGATGACTCGCATAAAAAAGTGGCTGCCGAAACTCGCCATGGTGGCGACAACGGTCATGGCATTGGCGGCGAATGCCGCTGACAAACCCAACATCCTGGTGATCTTCGGCGATGACATCGGCCAGACCAACATCAGCGCCTATTCCATGGGTGTGGTCGGCTACAAGACCCCGAACATCGACCGCATCGCTCACGAAGGCATGCTGTTCACCGACTACTACGCGGAGAACAGCTGCACCGCCGGGCGCTCGTCGTTCATCACCGGCCAGTCACCATTGCGCACCGGCCTGACCAAGGTCGGCGTGCCGGGGGCGCCGGTCGGTATCCAGAAACGCGACATCACCCTCGCCCAGGCCCTCAAGTCCCAGGGTTACGCCACCGGCCAGTTCGGCAAGAACCACCTCGGCGACCGTGACGAATACCTGCCGACCAACCACGGTTTCGATGAGTTCTTCGGCAACCTGTACCACCTCAACGCCGAAGAAGAACCCGAGCGCCCGTACTGGCCCAAGGACGACCCGGACTTCGTCAAATCCCGGACTCCCCGTGGCGTGATCCACAGCTACGCCGACGGCAAGATCGAAGACACCGGCGCACTGACCACCAAGCGCATGGAAACCATCGACGACGAAACCACCGCCGCCGCGCAAACGTTCATCGAGAAACAGGCCAGGGCCGACAAGCCGTTCTTCGTCTGGATGAACACCACGCGCATGCATGTGTTCACCCACGTGCGTGAATCGATGAAAGGCCAGAGCGGCATGCCCGGCAACGATTACGCCGATGGCATGATCGAGCACGACGGTGACGTCGGCAAACTGCTGCAGACCCTCGACGACCTGAAGATCACCGACAACACCATCGTCGTCTACACCACCGACAACGGCCCGAACCAGTTCTCCTGGCCGGACGCGGCGACCACGCCGTTCCGTAACGAGAAGAACTCCAACTGGGAGGGTGCCTATCGCGTACCGGCGATTGTGCGTTGGCCGGGCAAGATCAAGGCCGGTGAAGTTTCGAACGAGATGTTCTCGGGCATGGACTGGTTCCCTACCCTGCTCGCGGCGGCTGGCGATACCGAGGTGAAGGACAAGCTGTTGAAAGGCTGGGCACCGACTTCGGGCGGCGCCAGTTTCAAGGTGCACCTGGACGGCTACAACCAGTTGCCCTACCTGACTGGCCAACAGCCTAAAGGGCAACGCCGCGAGTTCTACTACTTCAACGACGACGGCGTGCTGGTGTCCATGCGCTTCGACAACTGGAAAGTGGTCTTCGCCGAACAGCGCGAACCGGGTGGTTTTGCGGTATGGAGCAGCCCGTTCGTGCCGCTGCGGGTGCCCAAGCTGTTCAACCTGCGCATGGACCCGTATGAGCGGGCTGACCTGGTCTCGGACCAGTACAACGACTGGCTCGTGAAGAACTCCTACCTGCTGGCCGCAGGTGTGGCCAAGGCTGCGCGCTTCCTGCAGACCTTCATCGAGTACCCGCCGAGCCAGAAGCCTGCCAGTTTCAGCGTTGATCAGATTCGCGCGGCGGTCGATGCGAAAATCGAAGAGAGGCTGAAAAGCCAGGCCAAACCGTAGGCAGCCTCTCACTCAGAAAGTCCTGGAGGACAAACACCGCACCCGTGGCGAGGGAGCTTGCTCCCGTTGGGTCGCGAAGCGACCCCAAAAAATGGGCCTGCTGCGCAGTCCAGCGGGACGGTGCGGCGATCCGACAAGCTCCCTCGCCACATTCAGGGCTATGTCGTAGAGGTGTGAAATTAAGCTTGGGCTAAGGTTGCTTCTCTAATCTTCGACACTTTCGGGTCGTCGAGTATTTCGAAGATGGGTAGTGTCGATACAAACGCCAAACCACCGTTCAGCATCGTTCTGGTTAATTACAAAACCCCCGAGCTCACCAGGATCTGCCTGGAGCTGTTGCAGGAGCATGTCCAAAAAGCCGGCATTGCGGTCTGGGTGGTGGATAACGATTCGGCGGACGCCAGCGTCGAATATTTGCGCTCGCTCGACTGGATCAACCTGATCGAGCGCGATGCCCCTACCAAAGAGCCGGGGCACATCGCCCACGGCAAAGCGCTGGACATGGCGCTGGCCAGGGTCAGCACCGACTATCTGTTCCTGATGCACACCGACACGTTCGTCTTCGATGCAAACGTCTTTGCGATGATGATGGAGCACTGCACCAAGGATCAAAACGTCATCGCGGTCGGTTGCACCGAGCAACTCAACCGCGGACTGCCAAGGACCGCGTGGCGCTTCACTTCACGCCTGATCAAACACCACTACCGACGCTTGAAGCAATCGCTGGGCCTGAGATCAAAGGAGCCGAAACCCTACCGGGAAACCTACGTGAAAAGCTTTTGCACGCTGTGGAATGGCAGACTGATGAAGCAACAGGGTTTGCATTTTCAGATCGATGACCGTGTGCCCGGTTATGAGCTGCAAGACCGCGTGATCGGGCTTGGCTACAAAGTCGTGTTTCTTTCGCCCGGCAAAATGTTCAAGTACCTGGACCACGTCCAGTCCGGCACCGTCGCTGCTGCGGGCGGCTATGGCCAAGATCATCGACGGACGAAAATGTACCAGGACATTCTCAAGCGCTTCGGCGCGACCAACTCCTCGATGTCTTGAATAAACCCGCACCCACAAAAAAGCCCACTGACCGTTGCCGGATCAGTGGGCTTTTGTGCATCAGGCTAACGCTGATTCACTGCTTCATGATGAACGTCGCCAGGCTTTTCAGGTCGTCCGAGCTCAACTGCGCGAACGGTGGCATGGGCACATCCCCCCACTTTCCGCTACCGCCGTGCTGAATGCTCGACATGACCCGGGCCAGCCCCTGCGGGTCATTGGCATACTTGGCCGCCACATCGTGATAGGCCGGGCCGACGACCTTATGGTCGACTGCGTGACAGGACAGGCAGGCGTTGTCCTGGAGCAAGGCCGAGGCAACTTTCGCTACCGACACCGTGGGTGGCTGATCCGCCGGCGGGTTGGAGACCGCCTGAACATCGGCATCGCTCGCCTTCGCACTGCCGTAAGTCACCGCCAGGTAAGCACCGATAACACTCACATCCTGGTCGCTGATCGGAGCGCCGTACACGTGCTGCATCTTGCCCGCTTCGGCGGTCCACTGCGCCAGGCTCATGCCCGGCGGCTGGAAGTTGATGTAATCGGCCGAATGGCAGACAGAACACTTCTGCTGCGCCAAAGCATAGCCAGGCATCGTGCTGGGCTTGAACACAGCCGTTTCAGGCGGCAGTGTGATGGACAGCGGTGCGGCGCCAGCCAGGGTGGTGAGAAAAACCGGAGCCGCGCAGAGCAAGGCGGTCATGCATTTCACAAGTTTCATGCGGCCCTCCTCAGGCGACGGTCACGTGGGTGGTTTCGACGACGTGGCGGCGGTAGCCAGCGGGGTTCCAGTCGGCTTGCAGCGGCTGCGTCTCGCCGGCACTGTTGCTGGCTCGCACCATCAACTGAGTGGCGCCCTTGCCGGTAAAGGTGATCGGCAGTGTCCACTCACGGAAGGAGTAACGGCCAAGGTCCTGCCCGAGTTGGGTCTCGCGCCAGGTTTTTCCACCGTCGATCGACACCTCCACCTTGTTGACCCCAACGCCCCCGTCGAAAGCGATGCCCTTGAGCAGCACGCTTTTGTTCAGCGGCAGTACATCGCCGTGTTTAACGCTGGTGATGAAACTGCGCACCGGCAATTTGGAGATCGGCAGGGTTTTCGCCGCCGTGGTGCCGGGGGCAATGCAGAAGCAATCGTTATCCGGAACCCGGTACCCCTTGGCCATGAAGAAACCGTCGAAGGTATGGTCGACGACTTCGATCTCACTCAGGTGCTTGACCCAGTACGTGCCGAAATAGCCTGGCACCACCAGGCGAATCGGGTAACCGTTGAGAAATGGCAGGTCGGTGCCATTCATCGACCAGGCGATCATCGGCTCGCCATCCATGGCATGGCTGATGTCCAGCGCCTTGATGTACTCCGGCGTGCTTGGCAGCACCGGTTTATCGAGCCCACGGAAAGTCACTTGTTTGGCCTCGGCTTTTACCCCCGCCTTTTCCAGCACAGCCTTGAGCGGTACCCCCACCCACCGCGCATTGCCCATTGAGCCATTGCCCAACTGAGCGCCGAACACCCGGGGCATCGAGAAGCCACGGCTGTTGCCCGAACATTGATTCACGGCGACCACTTCAACCGGTTCGGCAAGCGCCTTGAGCTCGGCAAGGGACAGTGACAACGGCGTGTCGACCGTGCCCTTGATCGTCAGGCGGTAGCTGTCCGGATCGATGCTGGTCGGGAAATTGGCCAAGTGGTAACGCACGAAAAAGGCGTCATTGGGCGTGATCGGCCCCTCGTTGAAGACGGGGAACGGCGTCTCCAGATGCGGCGGCCGAGTGGTCACCAGGGTCAACGGGCGTTTTTGCGGGTATTGCACCAGCGGTCGTGGGCCGGCGGCAAAGGTCACTTCCTCCGCGGATTCGCTGGCCGCTGCGGATTCGTCGGCTGCCCTGGCCAGGCTTGCCAACGGCGAGGCCGCCAAAGCCAGAGTGAAAGCATCGCGTAAAACCCGCCGGCGGGTCGGCTGGCTGTTGTCTACATAACTGAACTTCATTCTGCGCTCTCTATGATTGTTTTATTGAGATGCAACTGACTGTGGGAGCGAGCTTGCTCGCGATGTCGTTAACGATAGCGCGTGCTTACTGACTAACCGTAGCGCACTTGAGTCCATCGCGAGCACGCTCGCTCATACAAATTCCCGCCGGGGCGGAGAGGTATCAGGCTTACGGTTTCGCCTTACCGTGGTCGGTAAACAAATCAGTATCGTCAGGGCCAAACTGTCTGCTTCTCATTGAGCGTCAGTGACTTGACAATTGATGACAGGACCCCCCGTTATGGACGGCGTAGACACTCCGGGTTCAAAGCGCTGCCTGTGCCATCGCCCACAAAAAAGCCCACTGACCATCGCCGGTTCAGTGGGCTTTTTCACATCAGGCTAAAACCGCCCTCGCCTGCTACTGCGGATCTACCTGATCCAGCACGCGGTTCACCGATAGCTCTGCCAAGGTAATCATCTGTTGAATGCCCAGCGCCAAATTGCATTTTGGGCCGTTGAGGATAAACGCCAGTTCACTTGCCATGACACTGGCCGAGGCAAGGGTTTCACAGGCGTGAACCAGGAGGGTTTCGTTGTTGACGTTGGGGGCGATGGTGAAGATTGGGTTGGGACGGCGCTTGGCCAATTTTGGTTTGCTAGATGAGGACTCGGAATCGGAGTCTATCTGCGCGCCTGAATCAGGGGGATTCGGAGTTGGTTTTATCATTGTGAAGCTCCTATGAAGTGAGCACCTCCCCATTCGCTACCACGCAAGATAGGGAGACGGCTGTACACAGGGTGGTAGACCGGTCATAGAAACCCGGCAGGCCGAAGCCTCCCATGCACAGCCGCCACAAAGCAGCCAGCACAAAAAAACGCCCTGAGGCGTTCTGGGTCTATGAAGAAACCGGGCTACCACACCCGTTCGCTGAATTGGCAGCGACGGGCGAAGGTTAGCGAGGTGGGTTCTCATGTGCAAGCCCGAGTGAATATGAAAAAACTCATAACCCTGTGGTTCGCGATCTAGCCCACTAGGAGGACCACCATTTGTAGCGGGCCCTAGTGGTTTAGTGTGGCGCTACCTCGTCAAAAACATGTTCACACTTGCCTCGAAAATTAGGCGAGTTGACCTACCATTGAGTAGTCTCGGGGTACTAGAAAACTCTGTTATTGCCCTCAGTATCGAATGTAGATTCGCCCCTGTATTCACTGTTTCATTCCTTCGTACACCTGCACGTTTGATAACGAACAGCAAGTCCAACGAGTCTCCCAAAAACCGCCACCAGAGAATCAACGAATGGTTATCGAAGCATTTTCCGCAATTGTCGATGCTGTAAGGCTTTGGAAGGAAAGAAACCATGAGACAGCTGAAGAGCTGAACAAGAAGCGTGAAGCCTTAAAGCTAGTCATGGATGCGGTGATTGCTACGAAAGCTTATTTGTATGACCTTGATCAAGGTATGGAACCATCGCGCTCCACCGAAACGTTACTAGCTCGCAGTTGGAGTAGCGCTTCAATTGCGATTAGTAAATATGACTACGAATTGTTTAGTTCAGCTCGACTAAAAGCTCTAGGCTGGGCTGATCCTCGGGAATGGAAGCGAGCCGAAGTTCGTCCATGGGTAATCAAACTGGATGTCATTATTGATCAATGCAACTACTTACTCGATCAGGAGTGAGAAACGTAAGAGCAAAATGCCCAGAAAAATGTGACCCTTCGCCCACAAAAAAACCCACTGACCGTCGCCGGTTCAGTGGGCTTTTTTTGATTGGGTCTCTAATTACAGAGCCATATCACTCGCAGCATTAGCCTTCGGTGCCTTCACAGCAGTGTCGACAGTCACTGGCGTCACGGCCGGTGCGATCACCGCGGGTGGCGGAGTCAGTTCCAGCACCTTGGCGGTATAAGCCCACTCTTCAGCAACCTTCTCAGGGCTGGCGTTCAGCTGAGTGCCGTAGCTCGGTACGATCTGGTGCAGTTTTGCCTGCCACTCAGGGGTCGCGACCTTGTCCTTGAACACTTTCTGCAGCACGGTCAGCATGATCGGTGCGGCGGTCGATGCGCCTGGGGAGGCGCCCAGCAGGCCGGCGATGCTGCCGTCTTGCGAAGCGACGATTTCGGTGCCCAGTTTCAGCACGCCACCGGCGGCTTCGTCACGCTTGATGATCTGCACGCGCTGGCCCGCTTGCCACAGGCGCCAGTCTTCAGCCTTGGCGTTCGGGAAGTACTCTTTCAGAGCGTTCATACGGTCTTCGTCAGACAGCATCAGCTGGCCTGCCAGGTACTCGACCAGCGGGTATTCCTTGATGCCGACCTTGGTCATTGGCCACACGTTGTGCGTGGTCGTGGTGGTCAGCAGGTCCAGGTACGAACCTTCTTTCAGGAACTTGGTGCTGAAGGTCGCGAATGGGCCAAACAGGATCACGCGCTTGCCGTCCAGCACGCGGGTGTCCAGGTGCGGAACCGACATCGGCGGAGCGCCAACGGAGGCTTTGCCGTAGGCCTTGGCCAGGTGTTGTTCGGCGATGGTCGGGTTCTCGGTCACCAGGAACGAGCCGCCCACCGGGAACCCTGCGTATTCCTTGGCTTCAGGAATGCCGGACTTCTGCAGCAGGTGCAGGGCACCGCCGCCGGCGCCGATGAACACGAACTTGGCGTCGGTTTCGGTCTTGCTGCCGTCTTTCAGGTTCTTGTAGCTGACGCGCCAGCTGCCGTCTTCGTTCTTGGTGATGTCCTGCACTTCGCTGGACAGCTTCAAATCGAACTTCGGCGTAGTTTGCAGGTGCGCGACGAACTGGCGGGTGATCTCGCCAAAGTTCATATCGTTGCCGAGCTGGCTCCAGGTGGCCGCGACTTTCTGGTTCGGGTCACGCCCTTCCATCATCAGCGGCACCCACTGCTTGATCACAGCCGGGTCTTCGGAGTACTGCATGCCGGCGAACAGCGGGCTCGCCTGCAGGGCTTCGTAGCGCTTCTTCAGGAACTTGATGTTGTCATCGCCCCACACAAAGCTCATGTGCGGAGTGGAGTTGATGAACGAACGCGGGTTCTTCAGCACGCCTTGCTGAACCTGCCAGGCCCAGAACTGACGGGAAATCTGGAACGCTTCGTTGATTTCAACGGCTTTCGCGATCTGGACGTTGCCCTTGTCGTCTTCCGGGGTGTAGTTCAGCTCGGCCAGGGCGGAGTGACCGGTACCGGCGTTGTTCCAGCCGTTGGAGCTTTCCTGGGCGACGCCGTCGAGGCGCTCGACCATTTCCATCGACATGCCGGGTTCCAGCTCATTGAGCCACACACCCAGGGTCGCGCTCATGATGCCGCCGCCGATCAGCAGCACATCGACTTTCTTTGCCTCTTGCGCGTGGACGGAAGACATCCCCATCGACAAAGCCAGCCCCAGCAGGGCCGTGTTCACTTTCTTAAACATCTGTAGCACCTATGATAAAACGCCATCCGCCCTTCCATCCCCACGCGCACAGCCCCATGTTTCACGGCAGTCACGGGTGCGGCACTCAAGGATTGCAGGGTGGGCACACAAGGCCGATGAACCGCATCGACCCCACTTTAATGTCCCTTCTGAACTGACTTTTTATCTTTATTGGCTTCAGCTACTTGAGCGACAGTGATTCCGTCGGCACGTCTCAAGGACATGCAAACTGAATAGGTCAAACCAAGTTGGCGCGCAGAATATCACGACAAGGCTTACCCGCGCGTCTGTTCCCGACCGGTTAGTCCGGGCCCGGGCGCCCGGCCTTCTATACTCATCCTGTTTTTCTCAACGAGTGTGTCAGGAACAGCCATGAGCGATAGGAGCAGTCATGAGCGATAAAGACGATCTGCGCAAGTACTCCTCTCAAGTGATCGACGGCGTGGAGGCCGCTCCGGCACGCGCCATGTTGCGGGCCGTGGGCTTTACCGATGCAGACTTCACCAAGCCGCAGATCGGCATCGCTTCGACCTGGGCCATGGTCACGCCCTGCAACATGCACATCGACAAGCTGGCGCTCGAAGCTGAAAAAGGCGCGAATGCCGCCGGTGCCAAGGGCGTGATCTTCAACACCATCACCATTTCCGACGGCATCGCCAACGGCACCGAAGGCATGAAGTATTCGCTGGTGTCCCGCGAGGTGATCGCCGACTCCATTGAAGTGGTCACCGGTTGCGAAGGCTTCGACGGCCTGGTGACCATCGGCGGCTGCGACAAGAACATGCCGGGCTGCCTGATCGGCATGGCACGGCTGAATCGCCCGTCGATCTTTGTCTATGGCGGCACCATCCAGCCGGGCGCCGGCCACACCGACATCATTTCCGTGTTCGAGGCCGTTGGCCAACACGCGCGGGGCGATATCAGCGAGATCCAGGTCAAGCAGATCGAGGAAGTGGCGATTCCCGGCCCCGGTTCCTGTGGCGGCATGTACACCGCCAACACCATGGCCTCGGCCATTGAAGCATTGGGCATGAGCCTGCCCGGCTCCAGCTCCCAGGAGGCCATTGGCGCCGACAAGGCCTCGGACAGCTTCCGCGCCGGCCAGCAGGTGATGGAGCTGCTCAAGCTCGACCTCAAGCCGCGCGACATCATGACCCGCAAAGCCTTCGAGAACGCCATTCGCGTGGTGATCGCCCTCGCCGGCTCGACCAACGCCGTGCTGCACCTGCTGGCCATGGCCAATGCGGTGGATGTCGAACTGACCCTGGATGACTTCGTCGAGCTGGGCAAGGTCTCCCCGGTGGTCGCCGACCTGCGCCCCAGCGGTAAATACATGATGAGCGAACTGGTGGCCATCGGCGGCATTCAACCGCTGATGAAGCGCATGCTCGATGCCGGCATGCTGCACGGCGATGTGCTGACCGTCACCGGCCAGACCCTGGCGCAAAACCTGGCCAGCGTGCCCGACTACCCGGCCGGCCAGGACGTGATCCGGCCTTTCGACCAGCCGATCAAAAAGGACTCCCACCTGGTCATTCTGCGCGGCAACCTCTCGCCCACCGGCGCCGTGGCCAAGATCACCGGCAAGGAAGGCCTGCGCTTCGAAGGCACGGCCCGGGTCTATCACGGCGAGGAAGGTGCGCTGGCCGGCATTCTCAATGGCGAGGTGCAGCCCGGCGAAGTGATCGTGATCCGCTACGAAGGGCCCAAGGGTGGCCCGGGCATGCGCGAAATGCTCTCGCCGACCTCGGCGGTCATGGGCAAGGGCCTCGGCAAGGAGGTGGCGCTGATCACCGACGGGCGTTTTTCCGGTGGTTCCCACGGTTTCGTGGTCGGTCACATCACGCCGGAAGCCTTTGAGGGCGGGCCGATTGCGCTGGTCGAGAATGGCGACAGGATCATCATCGATGCTGAAACCCGGCAGATCACGGTGGATGTCTCCGATGCCGTGCTGGCCGAGCGCAAGTCGCACTGGGTGCGGCCGCCGTCCAAGTACACGCGCGGGGTGTTGGCCAAATATGCGAAGACTGTTTCCAGTGCTTCGGAGGGGGCTGTGACGGATAAATATCTTTAGGCCGTGAGGACGGTGTTGTTAGATAGGACGCCATCGCGAGCAAGCTCGCTCACACAGGAATCGAGGTCGTACACAAATGCTCCGTACACCTGATTCACTGTGGGAGCTTGCTCGCGATGGCGTCCTGTCTGGAAACAAACCGATCCACCCGATCACCGTGCTGTCGTCATCGAGTGTTTTTGCGCCATGCCGCGCAAAGACACCAGCAACAGACAGGCAAACGCCCCAACCACCGCGATGGCCATGTCCTTCTGCGAATCCCACGGATCGTTTTGCGCGCCGACGAAGGCGTTCGCCGTGTCATTGCCCAGGAAGGCACCGCCGATCCACTCCACCAGTTCGTACACGGCGGACGTCGACAGCATGATGTTCAGGGTCACAAAAAACAGCCAGAACCCGCGCAGCGGCGTCAGTCGCCGCAGCACTTCGCGCACCGGATAAGCCAGCAGCAGCCCGTAGCTCAGATGCACCAGGCGGTCGTAGTGATTGCGGTGAACACCAGGCGCCCGGTCGAAACTGAAGCCCAACCACGCCGAAGACCAATGATCGTAAGGCACCAGGGAATAGGTGTAGTGGGCGCCCAATTCATGCACGCACAAAAACGCAAACACCAGCGTGATGGAAGTCGCCGACAAACGGAACCGACGAGAAACCGCCACCAACGTCCCCACCAGCAACAGCACCAGCAGGTTTTCCAGCGCCCAGTCCACTTGGCTGCGGGGAGAAAAACCCGACACCACGACAATCACCAGGAATACCACGAGCAATGTCATGTCGTGCCGTAAACGTTGGTTCGGCTGCATGACTGCAATACCTCGAAGTCAGGACATCGCCCTTTTAACTTCGAGGCAAGGCCGCCGGGCAAGTTCGCTTTTTTCCTCCAATGCATGCTAGGTTGTACGATGACTGACGAATGATCGTCCAGTCGTCGCGCTATCCCTACAACAACAAGGAAACACCCATGAAAAAAGCAAAAGTGCTGATCGGTTTTCTGTGCCTGTTCAGCGGCTATGTCGCCGCCACCCCGGTTGCCGCGGACAAGGACGTGGCCCAGGCGGTCGACCACCTGACCCAGGCCATGCTGCACAAAGACATCCCGCAACTGAACGCCTTGACCGCCGAGAACCTGACCTACGGGCATTCCAGCGGCAAGATCCAGGACAAGCAGGCCTTCATCGCCGACATCGAAACCGGCAAAAGCGCGTTCAAGACCCTTGAAATGCAGAACCAGACCATTACCGTCTCCGGCGATGTCGCACTGGTCCGCCACCACTTCTCGGCGCAAGCGCTCAAAGGCACTGAAGTAGTGCCGACCGAAATCGAAAACTTCCAGATCTGGCAAAAACAGGAAGGCAAATGGCTGTTGGTAGGACGGCAGGCGTACAAGTTCTGATGCATTGGTAAAACCACCAGCGTACCTGTGCGAGCTTGCTCCCACAGGGTTCCGGGTGAATCAACTACCTTTCCACTCCCTGGGGCTCAGCCCGGTCTTGCGCCGAAACGCCCGGGCCAGTGCCGAAGGGCTTTCGTAACCGACTTCCTCGGCGATCAGCGCAATCGGCCGGCCCTCGCGCAGGCGTTTCTGCGCCAGGCTGATGCGCCAGCTCACCAGATAATCAACTGGCGTCTGCCCGACCACCCGGCGAAAATGCTCGGCGAAACTGGCCCGCGACATGTTGGCGGCGACCGACAGTTCAGCCACGCTCCAGGCCTTGGCCGGGGTTTGATGCATCAGGCTCAGGGGCCGCGCCAGGCGCGCATCGGCGAGGCCGGCCATCATGCCCGGTTGCTGGCCCGTGGTGCTCAGGATGTGCCGCAGCAACAGAATCACCAGCAGCTCGAACAGGCGATCCATCACCGCTTCGCGCCCGCAGGTACCGTCGAACGCCTCGTTGAACAGCCATTCCAGGGTCCCGGCCAGCGTCGGGATTTCATCGAGCTTGAGCACCAGATAATCCGGCAGCGCCGCCGCCAGGGCATTGCCCGCACCGCCGTCGAAATCCAGGGTCGCGCACACCAGTTGCGTGCCGGACGCTTCAGACGCAAACAGGCGATGTCGATAGGGCCGGGGGAAAAAGATCAGACTCGGTTCGGTCAGTTGCAGGTCCGGCTGATCGCCCAATTTCAGCAGCAACTCGCCCGCCTGAAGCAGGTGCAAATGACCGCTGGCCTGTTGGCCATCGTAGGCGGCGGTGCCGCAGAACGTACCGCTATGAAAAGTGCCGGCATTGACACCGAAGTGTGTCAGCAACGTGGACAAGCGATCCATGACAGGCTCCCGGAAGCAGTTCTGGACGATCTGTCGCATATCCTCGACGATTCGCACCCAATACACCAGCCTCTCTACCTAACATGAGCTCCGTACCCAGCGCATTTCGCGCCTTACACCACGGAGTATCACCATGACCCGCATTGCCCCGATCAGCCTGGAACACGCCACCGACGCTACCCGCCCGCTGCTGGAAGGCGTGCAGAAGAAAATCGGCTTTCTGCCCAACGTCTTCAAAGTATTGGCCCACGCCCCGGCGGTGTTGGCCTCGTACCTGCAAAACTCGGCTGCACTGGGCAAGACCTCCTTGAGCGCCAGAGAAAAAGAAGCGGTGTTTCTCGCCACTTCGCAGGTCAACGGCTGCGACTACTGCCTGGCCGCTCACACGCTGTTCGCCGGCAAGGCCGGGCTGTCGGGCCAGGACATCCGAAGCGCGCGCCAAGGCGAGCTCGACGCCTATGCCACCCTCGCCCGCCAGGTCACCGAAAGCCGTGGGCACCTGACCGTCGAGCAGCTCGCCGCTGCCCGTGCCGCCGGTATCAATGACGGCAAGATCATCGAGGTGATCGCCCATGTGGCTTCGCAGACGCTGACCAACTACCTGAACAACACAGCGCTGACCGACATCGACTTCCCGGCTATCGAGGCCTGAGAGGGTCGTTGAGCAAAATACCCAGGCAAACGACAACTCGTGGCGAGGGAGCTTGCTCCCGTTGGATCGCACAGCAATCCCCTTTTTGGGGCCGCTTCGCTGCCCAGCGGGAGCAAGCTCCCTCGCCACAGGTGCAGTGTCACATCTGATTGACCGGAATCACCAGTCGGTCAGGTATTGGTTTTCAACTTGGTCCACAGCCGCGTGCTCAACCGTGCAATAGCCGCGGGCAAGTCCTCGACGGTAAACAGCTTGTCCATCACGCTCTTGGGCGGATAGATCGCCAGGTCCTGCTTCACCGCCGGGTCGACAAAGGCATCCGCCGCACTGTTGGGGTTGGCGTAATGGATGCTGTTGCTGATGTTGGCAATCACCTTCGGCTCCAGCAGGTAGTTCATGTAGGCGTAGCCGTTCTTCTCATGGGGCGCGTTCTTGGGCATGACCACCATGTCCAGCCACAACGTGGAACCTTCGTCCGGGATCGAGTAGGCAATGTCGATCCCGTTTTTCGCCTCCCTGGCGCTGGCGGCGGCCTGCACGATGTCGCCGTTGAAACCGATCACCGCGCAGACGTTACCGTTGGCCAGGTCGCTGATGTACTTGGACGCATGGAAATACTGGACGTAAGGCCGGATCTTCAGCAGCGCCTGCTCGGCTTTCTTGTAGTCGGCAGGCTCATGGCTGTGGGGCGGCAGGCCCAGGTAGTTAAGCGTGATCGGCAGGATCTGCGTCGGGTTGTCGATGATCGCCACCCCACACTCGCTGAGCTTCTTGATGTTGTTCTCGTCGAAGAACAGGCTCCAGGAATGGGTGACGTCGGTATTGCCGAAGATCGCCTTGATCTTCTCGACGTTGTAACCGATGCCCGCCGTGCCCCACATGTACGGATAGCCGTACTGGTTGCCCGGGTCGTTGACCTCAAGCTTTTTCATCAGCGCCGGGTCGAGGTTTTTCCAGTTGGGCAACTGGCTCCTGTCGAGTTTCTGGATGGCGCCGGCCTTGATCAGGCGCGACAGGAAGTGGTTCGACGGGCTGACCACGTCATACCCGGTGTTGCCGGTCATCAGCTTCGATTCCAGCACTTCGTTGCTGTCGTGAATGTCGTAGGTCGCCTTGATTCCGGTGTCCTTGGTGAAACTGGCCAGGGTGTCGTCGGCGATGTAGCCGTTCCAGTTGGAAATGTTGACGGTTTCGTCGGCATGAGTGACGACGGAAAAGGTCGAGATCAGGGCCACTAGGGAAAGCGTATTGACGCGCATGTTGAATCACCTTCGATGGGAAGTGCTTTTGTTCTTGTTGTGACGTGGGTGTTTTCAGATTTCGCTTCTGGCCCGGACCGTTTCCACGCGCATACGCAGCATGGCACCGATGTCGAGCAACGGCTTGGGTGGCAGCCAGCCGGGCTGCGCTCGGGCGATGACCGATTGCAGCAACGGTGAATCACAACCCGAGGCCAGCTCCGCCAGCAAGCGACCCCACAGCGTGCCCCGCGCCACGCCGGAACCATTGCACCCGGCCACGGCGAACACGCCCTCCTCGACTTTGCCGAAATACGGTTGCCCGGAACGCGAAGCGCTGAGATGGCCGGTCCAGGTGTATTCGATGTCCTGCTCGCCGAGCATCGGGAACCGTCGTTGCAACCCCAGCACATGGTGTTGGCGGCGAGTCGACAATTCGCTCAATGACAAATCCCGCGAGCGGTATTCCGCGGTGTTGCGGATCATCACCCGGCGATCCGGGGTCAGGCGCACCGTGGCGCCCAACGGGCGGGTCGACAGCACGCCCCAGGACGCTGGCGCACCAAGGGTTTGAAACTCTTGATCGCTGAGCGGCCGCGTGAGGCTGGCGCTGAGTTCCATCGCGAATGTGCCGCTGTCATCGATGCCCGCGCGAGGGATAAAGGCGTTCAGGCAGACCAATACCCGTTTGGCCTCGACGCAGCCGTTTTGGCCCCGGGCGCGAATTTGGCCGTTGCCCAGGCGCTCAAGGCCCGTGATATCAGTGTTTTCGTAGACCGTCACTTTCGGTGGTAGGGCATCGAGCAAGCCCCTCACGTACTTTGCCGGTTGCAGCAGCGCATTGCCGTTGCCGCACCAGATCGCGGCGCGGTAGTGCCGGCTGCCGAGTTTCTCAAGCAATGGCTCGCCCTGCAGAAACTGCGCGCTGGCGCCCACGGCACGCAGGGTCTGCAACTTGGCCTCGACCTGGGTCAGCTTGCGTGGATCGCTGACGGCGAAGAAATAGCCCGATTCCCTGAAATCGCATTCGATGCCATGGCGGGAAATCTGCTTGCGGACCTCGTCGGTGGCTGCGCGGCCGATTGCCGTATCCACTTGATACCCGGCGAACCCGTCGCTACCCAGTAGCTCACCAGTGGCGGGATGCTCATGGGCCACCACAAAACCGGAATTGCGCGCCGAAGCGCCTTGGGCGGCCCGCTGCCGGTCAACGACGACGATGCGTGCCTGGGGGTGCATTTGCGCCAGGGTGTGTGCGGCACTGAGGCCGGTGATGCCGGCACCGATCACCAGCCAATCGGCCTGTTGCGTGCCTTTGAGTGGATCGCGCAGGGTCGGACTCCCCGCTTGCGCAATCCAGCCACAGATATTTTCCATGTGTCACCTCAGGTTCTTGTTCTGCGAACCGTCTCGATCCAAAGCAGCACTGCATGCAGGATTTGCATAAATGGTTTTCGAAGACGGTGGCGATGACTAGAATCTAAAGGCTCCAAACACGGGCAACCAACGTTATTAAATCATCGAGGCATTCTGAAAACGCATGGACAAGATTCGCCACGTGCTCTCGCTGCAGGGCTTGCAGGCCTTGGTCGAGGTTGCCGGGTCGGGCAGCTTCACCCAGGCGGCGCAAAAGCTCTGCCTGACCCAAAGCGCCGTGAGCCGACAGATCCAGCAACTGGAGAGTCACTTTGGTGTGCCGCTGTTTGTCAGGAGCAGCCGCAGCCTTCAACTGACCGCCGAGGGCGAACAGGTACTGGCCAGCGCCCGCAGCATCCTCGAACAGTTGCGCAGCCTCGAAGACCGGCTCGCGCCGCAAAAACGCCCGTTCCGCATTCGCATGCACGTGTCACTGGCGGTGCGCTGGCTGCTGCCCAGGCTGAGCGAGTTCTACCGGCATCACCCGGAGGTATCCCTGGCAATCGAAACCGTGGCCACCGAAGTGGTTGAGCCGGCCAGCGACAGCGACGCCTACATTCTTTATCTGCCGGAGCCGGCCACAGCGCCCGATTGCCTGACCCTGTTCGAGGAAGCACTGGTGCCGGTGTGCGCGCCGGGCCTGGGCAGTCCGGATCGGCCATTGGCGGCGCTGGAAGATTTGCCGGGGTACGCCTTGCTGCACCGCTCAAGCGACCAGAATGACTGGCAAGTCTGGCTGTCAGCCAACGGCGGCAAGGCGCTGCAGGACTATCGGCACATCCCCTTCAACCTTGACGAACTGGCACTCGATGCGGCCGCGCGGGGCCTGGGGGTGGCGATGACCGACATGACCCTGGCGGGCGAGTCGATCCAGCGCGGCGAACTGGTGATTCCTTTCGGCGAGCCGTTGAAGACCCGGGGGATTTACTCGTTGTGCCTGCAACCCTCGGCGGCATCGCATCCGGCGTGCACACCGGTCATGCAGTGGTTCATCGCACAAACCACTGCATGACCCTGTAGGAGCGAGCCTGCTCCAGGTGGCGCTCCGACGATTGCGGTGTAATCAGACAACAGTTTGATGTTGAAGCGGCCAACCCTTTCGCTCTCCACCCGCAAAACTGCACTTAATACAGCTGAACTTCATCTCACGCACCCGCGCTGGAAGTTACTGTTTAAAAAAGCGCCATTCAAAAACTTACACACTTAAAATACACTCACTCTTTCCAATCGTACTGTCACCCCCACCAGACATCACCATTAAATATATTGAATCGATTAATCGAAGATTTTTATCGACCTTTTTAAATACAATCCACCCACATAAAAACCCTACAATACATACCGCAACGAAACATCAAACCCAATGAAAACCTGTGCCGCAAGGAGTGCTAGCATGCACCGAAACATTTTTCGACTTTCAACCACACTACTTACAATATATGCTTTCCTATTTTCTGATTCATTAAAAGCCGAAAATGGCTGGATTGGTTATACTTGGAGAACCCCACCCCAACCCGATATTATATCCGCCTGCCGGGCAGTAGCAGAGATAATATTTTCGCCACCTTACTGGCCTCATCCACAGGAAGATGTCAAAAAAGAAACCATCCGCATCACGAATATGCGATACCAATTTGTTAATCCTGTAATGGCTTACTGCTCAATACAGATGCGAAGCTCATACTTCCCGCACGAATTCTATCCGTTTAATATAACCGTATATAGGGACGACGTGCGATGCGTTGCTGGAAAGTCATTTAATCCAGGGACAGGTGCATGCGACGCAACGACTGGAGAAGTCGATAGAAAACAGCTAGGCATCCCACCATTTCAAAGTTGCGACTCAAATACCTTTACTGGAAATCCGATAAACTACGCAACAGGAAATAAAGTTCAGGTCGAGCATGATTACATTGCCTCAAGCGGTTCACCATTGACCCTAGAGAGACATTACAACAGCAAAGAAGGTGTTTGGAGACACTCATACTCCCAGCGTCTATTTATAACTTCTGACAAGGTAGTTATGAGGCAAGATGATGGCAGACAGATTCACTTCACTCGCTCAGGTAATGTGACGACCCCCGAATCAACAGAGCTAGGGCATCTGACCCTACTCGAAAACGGAAATTGGTTTGAGTCAACTTGGACCTATACGTCCTCCAACAATGAACAATTAGTGTTTGATTATCAGGGAAAACTAATTTCAAAAAACAACCCCCTCGGCCAGAAAGTGATGATCAGCTACTCAGGGGATGCAGCAACCTTGACAGATGAGTACGGAAAATACTTGACATTAAAAGAATACGGGTTAGGCCAACCCCTTTCTGTAGAGAACCAAGATGTGAAGATTACCTACTCCTATAATGATCATGGACAGTTAAGTTCTGTCGGCATCAAATATCAGGATGACGAAACCACAGAATACAGGACCTACTTATATGAGATCAGTACGAACTCAAACCTCCTCACGGGCATGATGGATGAAAGAGGGGTACGCTTTGCAACTTGGAACTATGACGAGCAGGGTCGCGCCATATCAAGCGAACATGCCAATGAAGCCTATAAAAAAACCATTACATATAACATTGATGGATCGACTTCCGTCACCAACGAACTCGGAAGAACAACAACTTACAAATTCGAAACCATTCAAGGTGTTAAGAAAGTAACATCCATTACTGGCCAGCCATCAAGCAATTGCCCACTTAGCAATTCAACCTTTGCCTACAATGACCGCGGTCAGATTTCCGAGAAAACCGATACAATAGGGAATGTCACTGTCTTTCATTACAACAATAGAGGATTGGAGGTTAGTCGCACTGAAGCCAGTGGCACACCACTCGCCCGAACAACCATTACCGAATGGGACTCTTCACGCCATTTAAAAACAAAGGTAATCGAACCCAATCAAACCAAGCTTTACACCTACGATGACACCGGAAGACTCTCAAGTAAACAGGTCACCTCAAACTGAGCTTCCTAATTTTAGAAGGATCTAATCATGTCATTTCCTGCGTCTCGCCTCGGCATTCTTACTGTGTTGCTGGCTTGCACATCGGTAACACTGTGTGCATCGGCTGACAGTACGATTAATTACACTTATACGGCCTTTGGCCAAGTCGCCAGCATCGATGGGCCGCGAATCGATGTGTCCGACGTCACGCAATATACTTATGATATTCAAGGTAAATTGAACAAAATTATCAACGCGCTCGGCCAAGTCGTCGCTCTATCCAATTTTGATAGCCAGGGACGGCCGCAAACACTTACTGATCCCAATGGGGTTGTAACTACCTTTACGTATACCCGGCAAGGCTGGCTGACCTCCAGCAGTACGGCTGACTCTACCACTCAATATGTTTACAACGCAGTCGGCGACCTCATTCGAATCACCGCTCCAGATGGCAGCTTTCTAGCTTATACCTATGACGATGCTCGTCGCCTGACAGGTGTAACCAATGCCTTGGGGGAGAGCCGGAGCTATACCCTTGATGCAATGGGTAATCGCACGGTAGAGCAAATCAGGGACGCCAGCGGTGCTCTGACGCATCAACAGCAACGTACCTATGACGAACTGGGGCGTTTGCTGACTCATGTCGGAGCTAGCGGCCAAACAACTCGATATGCCTATGACCTCAACAACCAGTTGACCCAACACACCGATGCCCGCAGTAACGCCACCAGTCAGGCATTTGACGCCTTGGGTCGAGTCACTCAAGTGACGGATCCACTCGGTGGAATCAGTGCGCTGACTCACAATACGGACGACAAACTCACCCGTTTTGTGGATCCGCGCGGAGTAACGACGCAGTACGTCTATGATAATCATGGTCGGGTCATACAGGTGCAAAGCCCGGATGGTGGCACTTCATCCTTTACCTACGACAACAGCGGAAATCTCACTCAGAAAACCGACGCCCGAGGTGTGATCAGCACGTACCAATACGACGCGCTGAACCGCCTAGTCGCCCAGCACTATCCGTCAAACCCAGCGCTGGACGTGCTATACACTTACGATCAAAGTTCCGCTGAGAATAAAGGTATAGGGCGTCTTACCAGAATTCAGGATACCAGTGGCACAGTTTCTTACAAATACGACGGACGCGGACTGCTCATCGCACAGGATAGTGTCCTGAACCTGAATGAGATCAGCGTGAGCATCCCTCAGAGCTTCACCTATGACAGTATTGGACGGCTGACAAACCATAACTACTCTGACGGCATCGCACTGAACTACGCTCATAATGCCGTGGGTCAAGTCAGTGCGGTAAGTGCTGTTTTTATGGGTAAAACATTCTCTATCGCCAGCAATATCGGTTATGCCCCCTTCGGCCCAGTGTCGCAACTGACGTGGGGGAATGGCATGTCGTTGACCCGCACTTACGATCAGGACTACCAACTCACCACCCAAAGCGTCGGCACGTGGCAGAATCAATACAGGCATGATGCGGTAGGCAATATAATCGACCAAAAAAACAACCTCTGGGGGGCGGTGCAGTATCAATATGATGCTCTTAATCGCCTGACGCGGGAGCAGACAACCAACACCCATAAGGACTATTTCCTTGATGCTGGGGGCAATCGCACCCTGCGCACCACAACCGATCTCGTAACCGGCAACATCATCGAGTCTCAGTACACTACCGTGGCTGCGGACAGTAACCAACTCGAGACAGTTAACGGGTTTTCACTCTCCTATGATGCCGCTGGCAACGTACAGCAACACAGCAATGGATTGAGTTACACCTACGACGACAGCGGACGGATGAACGCGGTTTATCAAGCGGGGACACAAAAAGTGGCGTCCTATACTTATAACGCAAAAGGTCAAAGAGGCATTCAAATCAACTATGATCCTTTGAGCGGTGCAATCATTAGCGGTAGCGTCTACCTCTACGGACTGGCGAGAGAACTGATCGGACAGACGGATTACAATCCTATTGGTCAACCAACTTTTGCCTACTATTGGGTCTGGCTTAAGGGCATGCCTATCGCACAATTTAAGTTAACTTACAACCAAGGCTCTTATACTGATAGCGAACTGGTCTACCTTCACTCGGATCACTTGAATACACCACGACTGGCAAGTACGGATCGAGTGGTGTGGAGTTGGGTGAGTGATGCGTACGGCGATGCGGCGCCGAATGAGGATGTAGACGGAGACGGAGTTATCACCCGCATTCCATTGCGATTCCCTGGTCAGTTTTATGACGCGCAAACACAGCTCAATTACAACTACTTCAGGGATTACGACCCGCAGACCGGGCGCTATGTGGAAAGTGATCCGATTGGGCTTAACGGCGGGCTAAATACTTACGGATATGTTTATGCAAACCCGCTTAAGCTTATAGACCCATATGGATTGGCAGTAGGATTTGATGACTCTCCCGGTAGCGCAGCTTTAGAAAAAGCTTATGACGAGGTAAGAAAAACAAAACATGGGGAGGAAATTTGTAGGAAACTGGAGGAGGACCCCAACTACTATCTGATTACATCGAAAGACTCTCATAACTCCGCTTGGTATGAAGGCAAGGTTCGGGCAATTAGAATTGACCCGAACTATAGTCCCATGACGAATACAACCCAAGGTGATCAACGTGCCAATACGACCACAATCATGGCACATGAGGTTGGACATGCGGCAACCAAGACATGGGATGATGGGGCAAGCCAGATGAACAATGTGAATGCCAACGAGAACCCAGTGAGAAGAGAGCTTGGCCTTCCAGAAAGAACTACTTATGAATACAAGTCATGCGGATGCTAAACATGAACAAAATGTCTACTACATTGTTATTTTTAGCGATTACAGCACCTCAGTTCGCGAAAGCTGAGTGCGCAGAGGCATATTGGATTCCTTTTGATGCCGAGCTATACGCCCCTGAGAGCGAGTCATCAATTGAGGCGCGTGCATTTGAGAAGCGAGCCATATCTGTCTCTGCAGCAG
This sequence comes from Pseudomonas sp. GL-B-12, assembly GCF_019955895.1. Classification (NCBI taxonomy): domain Bacteria; kingdom Pseudomonadati; phylum Pseudomonadota; class Gammaproteobacteria; order Pseudomonadales; family Pseudomonadaceae; genus Pseudomonas; species Pseudomonas sp. GL-B-12. Next base: position 3,736 of record NZ_JAHBCX010000031.1, on the reverse strand, counting down.
AGTCGTTAAGCCCTCAACTATTTCCTAGCCATGAGGCACCCGACTACAAGCCTGGAAATACAAGAGTTCTTATTCGCCTTCCGGGAAAAGAAACTTACATTGATCGATTTGGCTGGATTCGCCAAGGCAACACTTATGGCAAGGCAAGCGCACCAGAAATTGAAGAAAAGTTATCTACGCCATGCGTTGATAAATAGCCCTGTAGGACGGGGCATTTGACCCGTGCAAAACAGAACGCTACGACTTAGGCTGTAGCGTTCCTACTAGATCTCGCTCTTGAGCGCCTCAACGATCTCTCGCGCTGTGGCATAGTCGCTCAGCTGTTTGATATCGGGGCCAGCCGTATCAACTTCCCCAGCAGGATGTTCAGATTTTTTCGGTTTTAAGTATCAGGTTAGGCCGGCACGGTGTTCACGTTGAGCCAGCGCCTACAAGTGTGGGGGCCGGAAAGTTTGATACGGTCTGCGGGCTAAGGTTGATACCCTGGGCCGGAAAACTTTGAACACCCTGCTGTAAGCACGGAAGAGTTGCTGTGTACTATATTTAGGCCGACCGGATTAGACAACAGGTATTAAAAAAATGAAAAAAATCATACGGTTTTTTTGTTAACAACCCAAACCGACTGCGAACAGATTAAAATAGATAAATGCTTGGACAATGGTGGCCGCTGGAACTATGAAAAAAGTCAGTGCGAGCACAAATAATATAGCCATCACTAATTTCCACATTTTCTAGTGCTCCATACTTTCTAGCGGGTACCGACTTTCCCACCCCTCAGCACCGGCCTTGCGCCGGTGCTTTCTTGCCAACACGATTACGGTGCCCCCCAGGTTGTAATAGCCATCAAAATCACCTCCTCAAACTAGAGCGTCTCCGGCAACTAGATTGCCAATACAGTTCTATTAAAACCGAGGCCCAATTTTAGTAAATCCGCTCACACATTAGTTGCATTTGACTGAGAGACATTCGGTGCCATCAATCATCCTCATGCAACTTGATGCCGCGTTTATGCAACACATGGGGCACCACCAGCACCAACAATGTCAGGGCGAGGAAGAACGCCGAGATCGGTTGCGTGACGAACACCGTCCAGTCGCCCTGGCTGATGGACAAGGCGTTGCGCAGTTGTTTCTCGGCCATCGGCCCCAGCAGCATGCCGACGATCACCGGGGCGACGGGGAAGTCGAAGCGGCGCATCAGCACCCCGCCCCAGCCAATGGCCAACATCAGGATCAGGTCGAAGGATGAGTGGCGCATGCCATACACGCCGATGGTGGCGAATACCAGGATGCCGGCGTTCAGGTACGGCCGGGGGATTTGCAGCAGTTTGACCCACAGCCCCACCAGCGGCAGGTTCAACACCAGCAGAATCACGTTGCCGATGTACAGCGAGGCCACCAGCGTCCAGACCAGGTCGGCAGAGGTTTCGAATAGCATCGGTCCCGGTTGCAGATTGTAGTTCTGGAACGCCGCCAAGAGGATCGCAGCGGTAGCGGACGTCGGGATGCCCAGGGTCAGCAACGGCACCAGAGACCCGGTCGCGCTGGCGTTGTTGGCCGCTTCCGGGCCAGCGACGCCTTCGATGGCACCTTCGCCCTTGTTGGCGGAAAACTCCTTGGGATACTTGCTGAGTTTGCGTTCGGTGGAATAGGACAAAAAGGTCGGAATCTCGGCGCCACCGGCCGGAATCGAACCAAACGGAAAACCGATCAGCGTGCCCCGCAGCCACGCGGGCACCGAGCGTTTCCAGTCGGCGCGGGTCATCCACAACGAGGTCAGGCGATGCCGGCCCTCGTTTGATTCCGTTTGATAGAGCAGGCTGTACAAGGCCTCGCCCACCGCGAACAAACCGACCGCCACCAGCACCACCTCGATACCGTCCACCAGTTCCGGCACGCCGAGGGTGTAGCGGGCAATACCCGAGGTCGAATCCAGGCCGATCAAACCGATGGTCAGCCCGACACCCAGCGAGGCAAACCCGCGCAGCATCGAAGCGCCGAGCACCGCCGACACGGTGGTGAACGACAGCACCAGGATCGCGAAGTACTCGGTCGGGCCGAAATTCAGGGCCAGCCTGGCCACGATGGGCGCAAACAGCGTCAGCAAAATCGTGGCGATGGTGCCGGCGACGAATGAGCCGATCGCCGCCGTTGCCAGCGCAGGTCCCGCCCGGCCATTGCGCGCCATCAGGTTGCCTTCCAGCGCCGTGACCATCGACGAAGACTCGCCGGGCGTGTTGAGCAGGATCGAGGTGGTGGAGCCACCGAACTGCGCGCCGTAATAGATACCGGCGAACATGATCAGCGCGCCAGTGGGGTCGACCTTGGCGGTGATCGGCAACAGCAGGGCCACCGTCAGTGCCGGACCGATCCCCGGCAACACGCCGATGGCGGTGCCGAGCAGGCAGCCGATGAACCCCCACATCAGATTGATCGGCGTCAGCGCCGCGGCAAAACCCATCGCTAGGCTTGAAAGAATGTCCACGGTGTCGATCTCCTTTCAAAGCCAAATGTTGATCAGCGACGGCAGGGAAACCCCCAGCCCGGCGTTGAACAGCCAGTAGATCGGCAGGGTCAAGGCAATGCCGATAGCCAGGTCCCGCACAGGATGACGGCTGCCGAACCCCCGCGCCGAACAGGCAAACAGCAACCCGGCGGCCAGCACAAACCCGATCAGATTGATCAGCAGCGCCACCCCGACAAGCCCCGCGGTCACCCACGCAGCACCGGTTTTTCCACCGGGCACCGTGGCGGCGTCGTTATCCAGTTCGCGAAAACCGCCACTGACGGCCTGATACCCCAGCAGCAGGCCCACGGCACCGAGAAACGCCGCCACGACATAGGGATAGACGTACGCCGGGAGGATGACGAAACCCATTTCGGGCGGAAACCGGTAGGCGCCGATCGCCAACACGACGCTGATGGCGATCAGGCCGATGCCGACCGCCAATTGCGTCGGCACCACTGCGCGCTGTGTGGCCATCTCAAAGCAGCCCGACCTTGACCAGCATGGCGTGCAACCGCACGTGTTCTTCCTCGACGAATTTGCCGAACTCATCGCCGGTCAGCACGCTGGGCGTCCAGGCGTTGGCCTGGATATTGTCCTGCCAGACCTTGCTGTTGGTGGCGGCCACGACCGCGTCGATCACCTCTTTACGCTGCTGCGGGGTGAGGCCCGCTGCACCGTAAACGCCGCGCCAGTTGCCGATCGTCACGTCATAGCCGCTCTCCTTGAGGGTCGGTGCATCAATGCCGGGAACGCGCTCCGGCGCGCCGATGGCCAGGACACGGAACTGACCGGTCTTGATGTATTGGCCCAGCTCGGCGTAACCGCCGGTGATCACCTTGAGCTGGCCGCCCAGCGCCTGGGCAACCACCTCGCCTCCGCCACCAAAGGCCACGTAGTTGACCTTGTTGACCGGCACGTCCAGCTTGCCCGCCAGCTCGGCGATGCCGATGTGATCCACCGAGCCCTTGGAGCCGCCGCCCCAGGTGATGCTTGTCGGATTGGCCTTGAAGGCCTTGATCAGGTCATCGAGGGTCTTGTATTCAGACTCCTTGCGCACGGCGATCACGTTGTATTCGGTGAACAGCCGGGCAATGGGCGTCACGTCCTTCAGGCTGATCTGCGGTTTGTTCTGTTCGATGCCCGCGACCATGATCGCGCCGACCACCAGCAATGCGTTCGGGTCACCCTTGGTGCTGTTGGCAAACTGCGCCAGCCCCAGGGTCCCGCC
>NZ_JAHBCX010000030.1:0-69142 GCF_019955895.1 Pseudomonas sp. GL-B-12 | reverse complement strand
GTAGTACACCGGGCAAACGGCCATGCGTGGGCTATAAACCTATAGGGGGTTTCCGGGAACCGTGTCCATGAACACCATCGCCAAAGTACTTGCGACCGAAAGCGAAGTTCGCTTGAACACGCGCAAGGAGCCGTTCGATCTGCTGCGCTGGTTTTCGCTGGTCAGCATGGTGGTGATCGGCACGGTGGCGGTGGCGCTGGGGGCGGTGTCCTCGCGGTTCGTGATTACCGAAAGCGTGCAGCGCGATGCGCTATTGACCTCACAATTCATACAGGCGATTGCCTCGACCGAGGTGCGCCATGTGTCGATTCCCAACGTCAGGACCATGGGTGAGTTGCTCGACCCACGAAACGACAAGGACTTTCCTGACGTCGACCCGCTGTCACGCGCCAATGCCCGTGATGATTTCCTCGACCATATCGAAAATCTGCCGGACGTGATCCTGGCCAACATCTATGCCCCCGACCGCATGGTGATCTGGTCGACCAACCCGGCCTTGATGGGCACCACGATCCATGGCGATGAAGACCTCGACCGGGCATTCAACTCGAAAATTTCCGTGTCGACCAGTTACCACGATGTGGACAAATCCCGCATGGAGCAGAAGTTCCTGGAGCCACCCAAATACACCTTCATCGAAAACTACATTCCCCTGTTCGACGCCGATGGCAGCACCGTCACGGCGATGGTCGAGATTTACAAGGAGCCGCAGGACTTGATCAACCGCATGGAGCGCGGCCTTGTGCTGATCTGGCTGGCGACCGCCCTGGGCGGCGGTCTGATTTACCTGGGCCTGTACTGGATCGTGCGGCGGGCGGCGATCCTGCTGGCGACGCAGCAGAAGCAATTGATCACCAACGAAACCTTTGTGGCTCTGGGGGAGGTGTCCTCGGCGGTCGCCCACAGTCTGCGCAATCCGTTGGCGAACATCCGTTCAAGCGCCGAGCTGGCGATGGAGTTCGACAGCGGTCCGGCACACGGGAACATCAACGACATCATTGGTCAGGTCGATCGCATGTCGAAGTGGGTCCGGGAGTTGCTCCAGTCCCTGCGACCGCTCAATGACGAGGCGGAACCTGTGAACCTGGTGGCGGCCCTGCATGACAGCCTGATGGCTTACGAGCATCAGATCAGCAAGGGCAGGATCAACGTGGTGTTCGAGCCGGACCAGACACCCATGGTCCTGAGCCAGCACGTGCAATTGACCCAGATCCTCAACAGCCTGCTGTCCAATGCGGTGGAAGCCATGGACGACGGCGGTACGCTGACCATCCAGATCGAGCCGCGCGATGCCCAGCGCGTCAGCGTGAGGGTCAGCGATACCGGCAAAGGCATGAGCGAAGAACAGCGCACCATGGCCTTCCGGCCGTTCTTCACCACCAAGCAGGGCGGGCTGGGAGTCGGGCTGGTGCTGGTCAAGCGGATCATGGAGCGTTTTGGCGGTGCGGTGACCCTGGATAGCCGTGAAGGCGAGGGCACCACTGTCCGCCTGTTGTTTAATCTGGTCCCCTGAAAACGGGGATGAACTATCCCCAATATCGGGGGTTCAATCCCCGGTCATTTCCACGGTCATCGCCCATTGATTTTGATAAATCATTGTTTTGTTGAGTGTTAGTACTTTTTTATAAAAAAAACACATGATTGGCGAGGTCCTTGCAAAACCATCATGACCCCCTTCACGACATCGAGGCGGCTGGTGATGGAAAAAAAACAGATGCATTCACCACGTTCACGAGCCTTGGGCATGCACCTGGTACTGATGTTGGTGACCGGTTTGCTGGCCAGCCAGCTGCTGGTCGCCAGCCAGCCGACGTCGACGCCCGCACCTGCTTCTGCATCCACTGCCGAACCCGCTGTCGTTGAAGACGACACTCCGTGGGGTGGCAACTATTTCCCCAACACCCTGCTGACCGACCAGGACGGTCAGCAACTGCGTTTTTTCGATGACATGATCAAAGGCAAGGTGGTGGTGATCAACTTCATCTTCACCTCGTGCAGCGACTCCTGCCCCCTGGAAACCGCGCGCCTGCGCCAGGTGCAGAAACTGCTGGGGGATCGGGTCGGCAAGGACGTCTTCTTCTATTCCATCAGCATCGACCCCTTGAGTGATACCCCCGAGGTGCTCAAGGCCTATGCGCAACGCTTCCAGGTCGGGCCCGGGTGGAAATTCCTCACCGGGGAATTCGCCGACGTCACCGACCTGCGCAAAAAACTGGGGCTGTTCATCGAAGGCATCGATAACGGGCGCAGCAAGGACCACAACCTGAGCCTGATCGTCGGCAACCAGGCAACGGGCCGCTGGATGAAATCCTCGCCGTTCGAAAACCCGTGGATTCTGGCCGACCAACTGGCCAATACCTTGCAGAACTGGAAACAGCCCAGTGTGGAAGAAAGCTATGCCGATGCACCGCAAATCCGTCCGCCGAGCAATGGTGAAGAGCTGTTCCGCACCCGTTGCGCGTCTTGCCACAGCCTCGGTCCGCTGGACGGGCAGGGCATCGGCCTGCACAGCATCGGCCCGGACCTGATCGGCGTGACCCATCAGCGCGATCCGGCCTGGCTCAACCGCTGGATCCGCGAGCCGGATCGCATGCTCGCGGAAAAGGACCCGATTGCGATGGAGCTGTTCGATCGCTACAACAGGATCCCGATGCCCAACCTGCGGCTGGATGAGCATTCCGTCCAGTCCATCATCGATTTCCTGCAGGAAGAAACCAACCGTCAGCATCCGCCGGTGGTGCCATTGGCCAGTGGTAACGAGGAGCCTGAACATCATCATTCGGTCGCGCAACCCGACATGCCCAAGGTGCAATAGTGTCAAAAAAATTACGCGGGCCAGTCAATGGCTATCAATGCCACCTACACTGATCCAGAACGCGGCTGAACAGGCTCGATTTCAAGCACCCAGGACACCGCCATGCAGATACTCGAACAACAAAAAGTAGCTGCGCCGCAGGCTCCGGCAGCACAACGCAAGGGTTGGCGGCCGCAGTTCAATTTACTGCGCTGGTTTTCCCTGGCGAGCTTTCTGATCATCGCGGTGGTGGCGCTGGGGCTGGGTTACATCTCCACGCGCTTTGTGGTCGACGAAAGCATCGAGCGCGATTCGATGCTGACTGCGCAGTTCATCCAGTCCATTGGCGAGGCTGAAATCCGGCATGCCGGGATTTCGCCGGGCAAAACCATTGGCGAAATGCTCGACCCGCGCATGGACCATGCCTACCCCGACGTCAACCCGGGATTCCGGGCCGCCGCGCGCGTGGAGTTTCTCGACCATGTGGAGCATCTGCCGGACATCTTGCTGGCGACGGTGTACGCCCTGGACCGCACCGTGGTCTGGTCGACCAACCCCGAGCTGATTGGCGTGCGCATCGAAGGCGACGATGAGCTGGACGAATCCTTCGAAATGAAATCGCCAGTGTCCACCAGCTACCACGAAGTCGATGAGGCGCGTCCCGAGCAGCGCTTGCTGCGCGAACCGGAGTATTTGTTCGTCGAGAACTACATTCCGATGTTCAACGCCGACAGAAGCAAAGTGATTGCCATGGTGGAAATCTATAAAGAGCCGCTGGACCTGGTGGAACGCATCCAGCGTGGCTTCAAGGCGATCTGGCTGGCCACGCTGATCGGCGGGGCGGCCATTTACCTGGGGCTGTTCTGGATCGTGCGACGCGCGGCGACGCTGTTGCAGAGCCAGCAGAAACAATTGATCGCCAACGAGACCTTTGTCGCCCTTGGCGAGATGTCTTCGGCGGTCGCCCACAGCTTGCGCAACCCGCTGGCCAATATCCGCTCCAGCGCCGAACTGGCCCAGGACATCGCCAGCCAGACCGCGCAGAAAAACATTGGCGACATCATCAATCAGGTCGACCGCATGTCGCGCTGGGTCCGTGAATTGCTGGTGTCGTTGCGGCCGATGAATGACGACTGTGAAACGGTCGACCTGGTGCTGGCCCTCGAAGACACCTTGAGTGCCTTCGAGTCCCTGATCAAACGTTCGGACGTCGAAGTGCGTTTCTCGCCTGTCAGCGTGCCACCGATCGTCAGCCAACAGGTGCTGCTCACGCAAATACTCAATAGCCTGTTTGCTAATGCGCTGGAAGCCATGCCCAAGGGTGGCGTGCTGACGATCGAGATCGATTCCTCGGTACCCGGCGACGTGAGCATGACCCTGACCGACACCGGCAAGGGCATGTCCAAACAACAGCAACAAATGGTCTTCAAGCCGTTTTTCACCACTAAGCAAGGTGGGTTAGGCGTGGGCCTGGCCCTGGTCAAAAGAATAATGGAACGGTTTGACGGCTCGGTCGAACTGACCAGCCGGGAGCAGGAAGGAACCCGCGTTTGTCTCAATTTCAAAGTGGCAACGGGAGGGGCATATGGAGCACAGCATTCTGCTGGTCGAGGATGACGAAATTCTCGCCGAGAATATTCAGACTTACCTGGAGCGCAAGGGCTTCGAGGTGACCGTTTGCCACTCGGCCGAAGATGCACTGGAGCAATTGGGTTCTTTCGCGCCTGACGTGGTACTGACCGACAACTCGTTGCCGGGCATGAGTGGTCACGACCTGATCCAGAAGCTGCGCATCAGCGCGCCGGATCTGAAAGTGATCATGATGACCGGCTACGGCAACGTCGAAGACGCCGTGGTGGCGATGAAAGAGGGCGCCTTTCACTACGTCACCAAACCCGTGGCCCTGCCAGAGCTCAAGCTGCTGCTGGACAAGGCCCTGGCCACCGACCGCATGGAGCGCACGCTGTCGTTTTACCAGGAACGCGAGGCTCAGAAGTCGGGGGTGCAGGCACTGATTGGCGAGTCGGCACCGATGGCGTACCTCAAGGGCACCATCAGCCAGTTGCTCGACGCCGAACGGCGCATGGCCAACAGTGATCTGCCGCCGGTCCTGGTGGAAGGCGAGACGGGCACCGGCAAGGAACTGGTAGCCCGGGCCTTGCATTTCGACGGCCCGCGCGCCAAAGGCCCGTTCATTGAATTCAACTGTGCTTCGATCCCCTCCAATCTGGTGGAGTCGGAACTGTTCGGCCACGAGAAGGGCGCCTTCACCGACGCCAAAGAACGCCGCCTGGGGCTGGTGGAAGCGGCCGATGGCGGCACGCTGTTCCTCGATGAAATCGGTGAAATGGACCTGCTGTTGCAAGCCAAGCTGCTGAAACTGCTGGAAGACCGGACCATTCGCCGGGTCGGTTCGGTAAAGGAGCGCAAGGTCGATCTGCGGGTGATCAGTGCCACCAACTGCAATCTCGAACAAATGGTCCAGCAAGGCAAATTCCGTCGCGACCTGTTTTTCCGCCTGCGCATCATTTCGATCAAGGTGCCGCGCCTGTATGCCCGGGGTGCCGATATCCTGCTGCTGGCCCGGCACTTCCTGGAGATGCATGGCAAACGCTACGGCAAGCCGAACCTGCATTTCAGCGACCAGGCCGAAGATTTGCTGCTCAGCTACAGCTGGCCGGGCAACGTGCGCGAACTGCGCAACATGCTGGAGCAAACCGTGTTACTGGCGCAAAGCGACACCATCGCCGCCCATCAGTTGAACGTCTGCCTGAGCCTGGTGGATGAGCCACCGATGTTTCATCACGAGCCGCCACATTCCAGCGAACCGCGTCCGTCCTACAACGGCAGCGAGTCCATGAACCTGCCGGAAGTGGAGCGCGACATGGTGCGCAAGATGCTCGACAAGACGGACTGGAACGTCACCAAATCGGCACGCCTGCTGGGTCTGAGCCGTGACATGTTGCGCTACCGGATCGAAAAACTCGGCCTCGCCCGTCCGGACAAGCGCCAGTGGTAGGGGGCGTTCTCAATTAGTTTCCCTACCGCGCCGGGTCTGCTGTTGTGCAGGGCAAGGCGCGAGAAGCGCAGTTTGGTCATTCCAAATCAGCTTCGAGCAACACAGCCCTGCACAACAGCAGGCCCGGCCCCTTCGGGTTGTGCCTTAAAGCTGGCCATGCTGCGTTGCAGGCCTTGGAAAGGGAACAACCATTCCCAGCGGCCTACGCCTTGCCTGGCCAGCTTTAAGGCGACAACGCGGTGGGGAAACCAATTGAGAACGCCCCCTAGTGCTCACTGCAACACCGGGCCCTGCCTCAGACAGGACATCATGCAACTGGGGTTCTCGACTTCCTGGTTCACATACACGCCACGCTCCGGATCGTAGGAGCGGATAAACACCCGAACCGTGGCGTCGGCCACCGTCGGCAGGCGCGAGTCGGAGAACACGTGCTCACTTGAAACCGGAATGAATTCCCCGGGTGCGGTCGGGATGTACGAACCTGGTGGCACGATGCTCATGGACAGTGGTGCGGGGTGCGCGAAGGGTTGGTCGGCGCCGTAATAGTTGAATTCACTGCTGTAGTCAGTGGTGTTTGGCATGTCGTCGGCGTGGGCGACAGCGGTCGTGCTCAGGTAGAAGGCGAGCAACAGCGTCAGATTGGTTTTTTTCATGGCAACACCTGCTAAATCGGTTTAACCACATTTCTCCCAAGGTTATTAACTATAGCTGCCGCCGTGGGCAGCCGTCGGTGCTGTGTGGATTACAAGTTCGCAACACCTGCCAGGATGAGGTTGATCTAGACTCCGGCCGGTCAAATCGACGACCCAAGCCCTGGAGCGTGCAATGGAACTGCCGACAAAAGATCAAGCCATCGCCAGTAACCGCGAGGCCTGGAATGATTCCGCCCGTCATCACAAAGACTCCTGCGAATGGCAAGCCTTGTTGAAGGGCGTGGCGCACACGGATTTTTCCTGCCTGGACGACACCCTGACCGCTTTGCTGACCCAGACAGGTGTCGACGGCAAGGAGGTGGTGCAACTGGGCTGCAACAATGGCCGCGAAAGTCTGTCGCTGTTTGCCCTGGGGGCGCGCAGCGTGGTGGGTATCGACCAGTCTGAAGCATTTCTCGGGCAGGCACGGGAACTGGCGTCCCGCTCGCCCCATGCGCCGCAATTCATCGAAGCGGATATTCACCACTTGCCGGCCGGGCTGCAGGAGCGCTTTGACCTGGCGCTGATCACCATCGGCGTCTTGAACTGGATGCCGGACATCGGCGAATTCTTCCGCCATGTGGCGCGTACGTTGAAGCCGGGTGGGGCGCTGGTGGTGTATGAAACCCACCCGTTCCTGGAAATGTTCGACCCCGAGGCAGCCGATCCTTTTCGTCTGGCCAGTTCATACTTCCGTCGCGAACCGTTCGTGCAGCACGAACCGATCGTCTACGAAGGCAAGATCGAAACGCCGTCGGCGGCGTCCTACTGGTTCGTCCACACCCTGGGCGACCTCTTCAGTGCCGCCATTGCGGCAGGGTTGCAGATCCGTCACTTCAAGGAGTACCCGCATTCCAACCGCGAAGAGCTCTATGACCGCTATCAACAGCAGGTGGCGCAGTTGCCGTTGTGTTTTACGTGGGTGGTGGTGAAGAGCTGAGTGATGTGTAGCTCGGAGTGACGCCATCGCGAGCAGGCTCGCGAAGGCGGCCTGACAGCCAACCTGTCTTTTGTTGACGGTGTACATATCCGGTTTTTTGGTAACGGCGGCCTATGGTTTCGCCCTTACGGCGAGTCACTTTTTTTACAAGCGCCTAAAAAAGTAACCAAAAAACGCTCGCCCCGAACGTACGGCCCCTCGCTAAGGCTCGGGGTTCCTTCGCTCCGGCATTCATCCGGGGGCATCGCCTCCGGTCGGCTTCGCTCGACCTCCTCTCGATGTGTTCGGCTGCGCCGAACGGCGCTGCGCGCCCACCCCCGGATGAACACCTCCACTCAGCCTGCCGAGGGGGCGGGTGGATCAAGATCAAGAGCTGCAGGCGAGCTAACGCTCGGCCTGATGAGTGGTGAGAAGCGACGCGGTGGTGTGGGTTGCTCTGCTTTTGCTCTTCTGTGGGAGCGGCGGTGCGGCGATTCGACTTGCTCGCGATGACGGCCTGTCAGCAGACTCAATTCTCACAGGCGAACGAACCCCGCGATCAGGCCGGCCGGTAGGCCGCCTCGCTTTTGCTTTTGCTTTGGCTTTAGCTTTTGATCTTCTTGCCCCCTCGTGAGGCCGAGAGGAGGTTCTGCGCAGTGGGCAACCCGGCATGGATGCCGGGTTAGCCGCCGCCGGCCATGGATGGCCGATGGCGGCGGGCCCACGGAGCAGGACCGGAGCGAGGGCATGCCGAGCCTAGGCGAGGCACCGAATGTCAGGGGCAAGAGCCCTTGGTTACTTGGGGTTGGGCGGCATTCCGTTTTTCCAAGTGACCCGCCGTAAGGGCGGAACCCTAAGTGGCCGTTACCGCAGCAACGGATATGTACACCCACAAAATATTCATCGCCTGACACAAAGCCATCGCGAGCAAGTCGGATCGCCGCACCGTCGCTCCCACAGGGATCTTCAGTGGCCACAAGTCCCGAGTAAAACCGGAGACCCAATGTGCGAGCTTGCTCGCGATAGCGGTCTGACAGCCGACCATTCTTTACAGCTGGCCTGGCATTCCTCGCCCCCGAACCGAAAATTTCTACACCGGCAGTCGCAACTCCGCACACAACCCGCCACCCTCACGATTACTCAGGCTCAACGACCCTCCAATCGCGACCGCCAGTTGCTGGGCGATCGCCAGCCCCAGCCCGGTGCCGCCGGTGCTGCGGTTGCGGGAGTTTTCGACGCGGTAGAACGGTTCCATCACTTGCTTGAGTTCTTCCTCGGCGATCCCCGGGCCACGGTCGAGGATCTTGATCGACAGGTTGCCATCGGCCTGTTTTTCCACCCGCAACTCGGCAGCACCGGCAAATTTCAATGCGTTGTCCGTCAGGTTGACCAGCACCCGGCGCAAGGCGTGGGGTCGGGTGTCGATGACGGCTGCACTCTTGCCTGTGAGCTGAACGTCCTTGCCCACGTCCTGATAGTCGAACACCAGGCTGTCGAGGAACGAGTCGAGGTCGGTGCGGCGGCTTTCTTCGGTGGCGCCGTGGATGCTGCGAGCGTAGGCCACGCCTTCACGTACCAGGTGTTCCATCTCGCCCAGGTCGTTCCACAGTTTGTCTTTCTCGCTGGAGTCGTCCATGAACTCGGCGCGCAGTTTCATGCGGGTGATGGGAGTTTGCAGGTCGTGGGAGATTGCCGCGAGCAGTTGCATGCGTTCCTTCAGGTACGCCGCGATGCGTGCCTGCATCGAGTTGAAGGCCCTGGCGGCGTGGGCGACTTCGGTCGGGCCTTTTTCGTCCAGGAGTACTGGGTGCGCGTTGGGGTCCAGGGTTTCGACGGCACCGGCGAGGCGGGTGAGGGGGCGGATGGCGATTCTCACCGCCAGCCAGGAACAGGCCAGCATCAGCGCCAGTTGCCCGAGCAACACGATCGGCAGCCAGGGCGACAACGGTACCATCGTCGGGCGGACGTCGATGGTCAGCGGGCTGCCATCCGCCAGGTTCAAGTGCACTTGAAAATGTTTTTTCGGCCCGGGGATGTCGGTGAAGGTCATCGGGTAATCGTGGCCGATGGCGTCTTTGATCGAGGCAATGGCAATGGGCGCATCGGGCATGTCGGTGCGTATGGGCGTGCCCGGCGAACCCTCATTGAGCATGTAACTGTAATTGCGCCGTTCCAGTTGTTTGAGCCAACCGGCTCGCTCGTCGGCGGGCAAGCGGTCGAGGATGGCAACGGACGTGGAAACGTCGGTTTCCAGGTTGCCGAGCATGGTGGTTTTCGAGGATTCGTAGCGTTCGTAGTACTGCGCGCCGAAGGACAGCGCCTGAGCGAGGATCAGGCCGATCAGGAAAATCAGTGATAGCCGCGAAGCCAGGGTCCGCGGCCAGTGCAGCGCCAGGGTCATGATTGATCGCCCAGGATTTCCACCGGCAGGGAAAACACATAGCCTTCGCTGCGCACGGTCTTGATGTAGGCCGGTTCGCGGGCGTCGTCGAGCAAGCGCTGGCGCAGGCGACTGACCAGCAGATCGATGGAGCGGTCGAACAGGTCGGCGTCGCGGCCTTGGGTCAGGTTGAGCAATTGATCGCGGTTGAGCACCCGCTGCGGATGGTCGAGAAACACCCGCAGCAATCGATATTCGGCACCGCTCAGGGCCACCATGGTGCCGTCTTCATCGAGCAGGTGACGGGCCGAAGTGTCCAGGCGCCAGCGACCGAAAGCCAACAGCCGGCTGGCTTCGGTCACCACCAGGTTCGGCGGCAGCATGCGCGTGCGTCGCAGCACCGCATTGATCCGCGCCAGCAGTTCACGGGCAGCGAATGGTTTGACCAGGTAGTCGTCGGCGCCCATTTCCAGGCCGAGGATGCGATCGGTTTCATCGTTGCGTGCGGTGAGCATCAGCACTGGCGTGGCCTTGTGCTTGCCGGCGCGCAGTTCGCGGCAGAGCACCAGGCCATCGTCCCCCGGCATCATGATGTCCAGCACGATCAGGTCCACCGGAGTGGTTTCCAGAAAAGCGCGCATCTGCCGCCCATCCGCCACGACCGTGGTGCGCAGACCGTTCTTCTTCAGGTAGTTGCCAACCAGTTCGCGGATTTCGCGGTCATCGTCAACGATGAGGATGTGATCAACGTGATCCATTGGGCCAAACCTCTGGTAAATGGGGAATGCCACACAGTCTATCGAGCCTCGGCGGGCTCGCCTGCCGCCCTTTGTATTGCAGTGTATCTGGCTTGCCTGCGGATACACACGAAGGCAAAAAAGCCGATTTCCAGCGGTTTTGTATTGCTGTGTATCCAGGTGCCGTTCTGATACGCAGCGATTGATTCACGCCGATTCCCGACACAGACGAGATACCTCGCAGGCTTTTAATAGGTTCCATCGAGGCAAACCAGACCGCCTCGGATCAACGAACCAACGACCTGTCGAACCTTGAGGAATCCGCCATGAACACCAAGGCCATCTAGGCCGCCTGCCTGTTTGCCGCCCTGAACATCTGCACCTTGTCGGCCCGTGCCGAAGCCGATGTCGCTCCCAAAACCTACACCTACGGCACCCAACTGGATATCAGGAAAGTGGTGTCGCTATCCGAGGACGCTACGCCTTCCTGAGGCGTGGTGAATGCGCGGCTGACGTACCTCGACTCCCAGTCCAGGACCCAGGTGCTGGGTTACAGCAAGTTGGCTGACAACTGCAACTCGGAAAACTGAGTGTCGCAATCAAACACCGCTTAATCCATTTGAAACAGGAAGGACATCATGAACAACATTTCCCGCTACTTGACCGCCATCGCCTTTTCCGTCGCCGGTGCGGCGGCCCATGCCAACGCCGCTGTCGAACAAAGCGCCTGTGGCAGCAACACCTGCTTCCAGCTCACACCGGTGGCAGAGAAGGGCACCAATGGCTTCCTGGCGCAAGACGGTGCCAGCCGCACGCCTCAGGGGCAGTTGCTGGAAGAGCAGACGGCTTGAGAACACCCCAAATCCACTGTGGGAGCGGGCTTGCTCCGGGCGGCGTTCCGACGAAAGCGATTGTTCAGTCAATGATGTGTCATCTGACCCGACGCATTCGCGAGCAAGCCCGCTCCCACATTGGCCAATGTGTCGCCCTCTAATTTGCATTAGGTGATCCCATGTTACTCATCGCTTTCCTGGGCGGCATATTGACCGTCCTCAGCCCGTGCATCCTGCCGGTCGTGCCATTCCTGTTTGCCGGGGCCGACCGCACACGCTCCTCGATCCTGCTGACCCTTGGCGGCATGGTCCTGACCTTTGCCCTGGTCTCCAGCCTGGCGGTGGTCAGCAGTGAGTGGGTGATCCAGGCCAGCAACACCGGCCGCCACGTAGCACTGGTGGTGATGGCGCTGTTCGCCCTGTCGCTGATTTCCGCCCGGGTCGGTGACTGGCTGGCGCGTCCTTTCGTGCTGCTGGGCAATCGCATCGACCCGAACTCGCGCAAGATGTCCGGGCCGCTGGCGTCGATCATGATCGGTGTCGCCACCGGGCTGCTCTGGGCACCCTGCGCCGGGCCGATCCTCGGGGTGATTCTCACCAGCGCCATGCTGCAAGGGGCGAACGCCGGCACCAGTCTGTTGCTGGTGGCTTATGGCGCGGGCAGTGCGCTGTCCCTGGGCACCTTGATCTTTGCCGGGCGCCGCCTGGTCAATCGCTTGAAACCGTCGATTCCGGTCACCGGCTGGTTGCGCCGTGGCGCCGGGGTTGCGGTGCTCGCCGGTGCGGCAGTGATTGCAACGGGGGCCAATGACCTGTTGCTGGCCAACACTTCCTCGGAAGGTGTCAGCAGCGTGGAGAAAGGCGTGCTGGAAACCGTGCCGAAAGTCGTCGATTACCTGGTCAGCAAGGTCAAGGCCGACAGCATCATGGGCGATGCCCAGGGCGCCATGCCGTCGCTGTCCGGGGCGGTGGATTGGCTCAACTCACCGGCACTGAGCAACGAGGCCCTGAAAGGCAAAGTGGTGCTGGTGGACTTCTGGACCTTCGACTGCATCAACTGCAAGCACACCCTGCCGTACGTGAAGGACTGGGCAAAGAAATACGAAAAGGACGGACTGGTGGTGATCGGCGTGCATACACCCGAATACGGGTTTGAACGCATCATCGACAACGTCAGGGCCAAGGTGAAGGAATACGGCATCACCTACCCGGTGGCGATCGACAACAACTACGCGATCTGGCGCAACTTCGACAACCAGTACTGGCCCGCGCACTACCTGATCGATGCCAAGGGGCAGGTGCGTTACACCCACTTCGGTGAAGGCAGCTACGACACGCAGGAGAAGATGATCCAGCAGTTGCTGGAGGAGGCCAAGGCCAGCGCGCCAGCGGCGTAATCCGCTCGATCAATGGCTCACAGGTCTTGCCTCGTGGGCCATGTTTTTTTTCTCCTGACCGCGCCGCCACGCCGCCGGTGGTGCACCGTACTCGCGACGGAAGGCACGGCTGAAGGCGGTATCGGTCTGGTATCCCACTTCTTCGGCGATGCGCGTCAATGAGCTGTTGCTGCTGCGTAACAGGTTGGCGGCGAGCAACATCCGCCATTGCGTCAGGTACTGCATCGGCGACACCCCTACCAGTTGCTGGAAGCGTTCGGCCAATACCGATCTTGAGGTGCTGGCGGTGCGCGCCAGTTCGTCCAGTGTCCAGGCGTGGCAGGGTTTTTTGTGCAAGGCGTTGAGGGCGGCGCCGACGATGCGGTCGCGCACACCGGCCAGCCAGCCGGTGCGGCCTTCGCCCTGTTCGTTCATGTACAGGCGCAACACTTCGATGAACAGCACTTCGGCGAGTTTGGCCAATACCCCTTCGCCGCCAGGGCGGGGCGAGCGGGCTTCGGCGAGGGCATAGCGCACAGATGATTCCAGCCAGATACCGGCATTCGAACCGCGCACATTGACCCGTACTACGGCCGGCAAGCCCTTGAGCAACATGCCCGCCAGGCGCGTGTCGCACGCCAGGTAACCGCACACCAACCGGGTGACCGCGCCACCTCCGCCATAGCTCAATTGCCGGGGGCGGCGCGCCAGTACCGCATCCAGTCGCGCACCCGTGGCCGGGGGCAATCCGGGACGTGAGCACATGCGATGGGCATCACCCTGGGGGAAGATCACCACGTCGCCCGCACTCAGCTGCAGCGGCGGGTCATCGCCCAGTTCGACGTAGCATTCGCCCTCGGTGATCAGGTGAAAGATCACCACCCGTTCTGCATCGGGCTCCAGAAACGGCGCCGCCGTATCGGCGCTGGGCGACTGGTAGCACCAGGGCGCGGTGAACCGGGCGTTGATAAAGATCGCGCCGACCAGGTGCACGACGCGCAGGGTCTGTGACAGAGCGTCCATTGGGGTTTCCCCGTGGGAGGGTTCCTGATTGTGAACGCGCCTACGCGCTACGTGGAATCTCCGGACGATCGGGCAGGGTTGGGCGACGATCGGACAGGACGCCGGCGCCCGTCAGGACGATAGTTTGATCACAGGGTGAGTGCCGCCCTGCCATCCAGAACAATAAAGAGAGGTTGCCATGCCTAAGTTCGTCATTGAACGCGAGATCCAGGGCGCCGGAGCTCTGTCGGAAAGGGATTTGAAAGCCGCTTCGCTAAAGTCCTGCCAGGCGTTGCGTGAGTTGCCAGAGGTGCAGTGGGTGCAGAGCTATGTCACCGGTGACAAGCTCTACTGCGTGTACATCTCGCCGAACGAGGAGCAGATCCAGGAGCACGCCAGGATCAGTGGTTTTCCCGCCAACCGCATTTCCCAGGTCATGAACATCATCGATCCGACGACGGCGGAGTAACCGCGACCGGACCCGACTAGTGTTTCAAACCAGAGACCGTCTCCATGAGTACACCCATTGATCTGACTGCCCTGAAAAACCGCCAGATGGCCTCCTGGGCCAGCGGCGACTACGCCGTGATCGGTACCACCCTGCAGATTGTCGGCGAGCAACTGGCCGAAGCCTGCGACCTGTTGTGCGATGAACGCGTGCTCGACGTTGCCGCCGGCAACGGCAACGCAACCCTCGCCGCTGCCCGCCGTGGCTGCCAGGTGACGTCCACCGACTATGTCGCCGCCTTGCTCGAACGCGGTGAAGAACGGGCCCGGGCAGAACGCCTGAACGTCTCCTTCCAGGTCGCCGATGCCGAAGCCTTGCCCTTTGCCGACGGCAGCTTTGATGCCGTGCTGTCGACCTTCGGCGTGATGTTCACGCCGGACCAGCCCAAGGCCGCCGCGGAACTGGCGCGGGTTTGTCGCCCGGGCGGGCGGATCGGCCTGGCCAACTGGACGCCGGAAGGTTTCGTCGGCCAGATGTTCAAGACCCTGGGCCAGCACCTGCCACCCCCTCCAGGTGCGAGTCCACCCTCACGCTGGGGCACCGAAGCCTGGTTGCACGAGCATTTCGACGAACGTGAATTCCTGCTCCAGGTGACGCGCCGCACGTTCAATTTCCGCTATCGCTCGGCGGCGCATTTCATCGACACCTTCCGCGAATGGTACGGGCCGGTGCACAAGGCCTTCGCCGCGCTGCCTGCGGACGGCGCCAAGGCACTGGAGACCGACCTGAGCGAGCTGATCAACCGGATGAACCGGGCGGGCGACAAGTCGCTGGTGGTGCCGAGTGAATACCTGGAAGTGGTGATCACGCGGCGGTGATCGACCACGCATAACCCCCTGTAGGAGCGAGCTTGCTCCGGGCGGCGATCCGACGATGGTCTTCCAGTCGCAGCTACTGTGACTGATACACCGCTTTCGCGAGCAAGCTCGCTCCTACACGAAAAAACGGCGCCCGAAGGTGCCGTTTTTGTTCGTGCCTGTTCCTGTAAACGGAGATCAGAAAATCAGGTCAAGCGACTCGGTCAAAGGCAGCGGCGGTTACTCAGGTGGGTCAAGTTGGTCCAGCGCGCGATTCACCGCCAGCTCGCCCAGCATGATGACTTGTGCAATGCCGAGCAGGGAGTTGCGCCTGGGGCCTTCCATATGATCCGCCAGATCCATGGCCATGACATTGGCCGAAGCCAGTGATTCGCATGCATGGGCCAGCAGGGTTTCTGCATCGAGCTCTGGGTTGACGAAGAACATCGTGCCGACTGAGCGCGGAATGTCCATGATGGGGACGTCTGGCTTCAGGTGATAGTCGAGGGTCTGCTCGGCGTCTACGTGAGATTTTTTTGAAGCGGCGTTTTCGTACGGGGATGGCGGATCGGTCTCCGGCGGATTGGGTGTGACCTTGAACATAGATGGAACTCCGACGCTATTTAAAAGGAGCCATCACCGCCTCGCTACCAAACGAAGGGTGGCGACCATACGAAGGTTGGTAGACCGGGCATCGGAACCGGCGCCCCCGAAGGAGCCCTGCGCATGGTCACCATAAAAACACCGCCCAGACACTGGGCAGTAAAGGTGACGCTATGCGTCGATGCTACGGGCCTACCAAGCCCGATCACTGATTTTTCAATGACCGGCAAACGATAGAACCCAAGCCCACGACGCACAAGCCGGCGGATTCTGTCGCACCGGTAGGCAACGGCGCAAGGTGGTGTAGCTTTCAGGAAGTAATTTCCCAAGCGATTAAACAGGCGCGTTTAAATTTCTTTGAGTGGGCCTCCACTGCGCGAAAAATTAACTTATGGAACTATCGCTGTAGGAAATGGGTTGTTGGTTATTGCGAAAATTCCTATTCGTTCATTTGGCTATGCCATTGGATTGCTTTCAGCACGCGTCCCACCGTCTTATTCGTCGTCGCCCAATATTTTCTTTGCTAAGCGCTTCTGCCGAGACGAGAGAGAAGGCAACTCAAATCGATGACGATAAGGAAGTTGTAAATGAATGCACCTCTGCACCCCTTGTATACCAACGAAGTTTCTCCTGAATTTCTCCGCAGTCTGGACAACTCGCCTTTCATCGAGGAGCAACTTGCGCAATTTGCCGAGGAGGCCCGGGCGATCATTGATCAGCAGCGTGCTTACGTTGAAACACATCCACCTCGCGCTATTTACCGAGTCGCATCCGAGGGCAGTCAGACCCGTGACGGCGGGGTGATCCAGCAAGCGACGTCGCCGCTGGAGTTCATATTGGACAGCGGTCAAAAAGTACGTGGAGCGCAGAAAGGCGATTTCGTCGTGTATGCCGATGGCAGAACTGCGCAGATCGTAACGACAGCAGGCGAAGAGAATAGCCATCTGGCGCTGGTCGGTAGTCGTCTGTGCAATGGCGACGAGATCATCAATACATCCCAAGGCATTTGCATGTACGTGGCGCGTGAAGGCGTGCCCATGGGAGAGGATTTTCTGCCCTCCATAGAGGGAGTAGAGAACTAATGGAGAAAGGATATTTCATCGGCCTGCATGACAAGACCACCTGCGGCGGCAAAGTGCTGGATGGTGACACCCGAATCATGATGTACGGTATCGCTCATGCGCGCGAAGGTGATCGGGTCACTTGCGGCAAAGATGGCAAGACTTATCAGATTGTCGGTGGTATTTCACACAAGATCAGCCATGGCAAAGCTATGGCTGGCACGCTGGATAGTCACAGTAATTGTCCCTGCAAAGCCCAACTGATTCCCTCGGTGTTTACGGCCAGCTATCAAAATGAGACAAGCCCTAAGCGGAGTGCTATCAGGGCCGCCGCTCCTCCGGCGACCCAAACGGATAGCAGGTTTACAACGAATCCCCAGATGACAGGTCTGAAACCTGCAGCGAAGGTCACGGCCTCTCTTGGCAATCCTGCTTCTTGCAATCACCCGGACCGAATGGAAGAACTGGCCAGCTACATAGCCAATGAGATGAACCGGAACATCACCCACCCTTCGGTTCCGAAAATGAAGGAGCTGAACAGCTATGACCCGGTGGCTGAAAATAATAAATACATGGAGATCCCGTTTTACCTGCGACTCGGCCACCAACCCAATTTCCACAGCATCGCCCTTGTCAAGCAAGCCGAGGCGTTTGCGCTGTGGACAGAGCGGGTCGGGCAGAATCGGTCCTGGGATCATAAACCGAAGATAAAGGTTGAGTTCGGGGGCGATGTTCGCCATAAACAGGGGAAATATGATTATTTTTACGATATTTGGTCGAATATTCATTATGGATATGTAGGAATGGCTGCAGGTTTTTCGGAGCAGGTGTTATTGGATGGTGCAGGTGCTGAGCAGATCATTTCCGACACGGTACGTAAGTTTCAAGATTGGGAAAATAAGCCAGGGCCTCATCGCTCAGAGGACATAAAGGGATTAAGGGCGTGGGATGACATTCCAGACAGAAAGTCTATAACTATTGGCGTGAGCCTCTTCAAAGCTTATTCAACCGGTGGGGTCAGCGCCAAGATAATTATGGATGAAGTGCTTGCAGGTGATCCTTCTGATTGGGGGAAAGGTATAAGTGTCCACAACTGCAAATAAAAAGGATCGCTTTTATCTCAAGCGCAGACTGTTAACGCTATTGCTGCTTATTTATCTTGTCTGGTACGTCACCGTCCCAAGGGTAAAAATCTATTTCTCGGAAGAAGGAAATGGGAAGATGGAATTTATCCTAAATACTCAACACGATATCTTTAGAGGTGACATTTCTCCCGGCGAATCTACAGGGGGGGCTGGCCATCTTTTTCCCGATGATGATTTCTTTATGCGGCTTGACTGGACGGCCTCAAATAAAAGTCATTGTGTAATGATAAGCCCTAGCTGGCCAACGACCAGTATCTACATCGCAGCGGATGGGGTTCTCGACAAAAGCCCAAGCAGCGGTACGGATTCGGATCGCTTGAAACAATGCATCACGGATACCGCGAGCCCATAGAAAGGTGCCGTTTTTTTTCTGCCTTTTCCATCGCCTTCGCGAGCAGGCTCGCTCCCACAATTAATCGCAGGCACTCACAAAGGCAGAGTACTCAGGAGATCCACTGTGGGCTTGCCCGCGAAGAGGTTATCCCAGGCAACCAAGTTCTCCAGCCTGAACGCACTTATCAGGACAACAAATCATCTGTGGCGAGGGAGCTTGCTCCCGTTTACTTGCGAAGCAGGTGCCTTGATTCAGGCTGCCTGTGATATCGGGTTCATTGCTATCGGTACCGCTACGCCATCCAGCGGGAGAACCGAGCCATCAGGCACAGGGTGACTATCAGGCGCAGATATTATTAGACGCCGATATCGCTGGAAAAATGAATCGAAAAATCCAGCGTCCGGCCGTGCTGTAAATGAAGGAATTGATCAACTATGAAAGTAGCGCAGCCGCCAGGAAATTTCTGGAACTACCATGGTATGCCAGACTGGCCGGACCACCGAATTTCAACGCTATCGCGTTGACGAAGAAGCTTGAGGCGATGGCGATCTGGACAAAGAAAGTAGGTCAAAACATGGAGTGGGACCACAAACCGAAGCTTCGGGAACTATTCCCCGGAGTCCGGCACAAGCAAGGGAAGTACCTCTACTACTACGATATTTGGTCGAACATCCACTACGGTTATGTTGGAATCATAGGGGGGCTTTCCGAAAGCTTGCTGCTAGATGGCGCAGGGGCCGAACAAATTGCATCAGATACCCTGCGCAAGGCCGAAGAGTTAAGAACAACCCCCAAAGAGGATAGAGAGCTCCCTGGCCCTCGTCCCACAGCCAGCCCTTGGACTCAATTACGATCATGGGATGATGTAGCTGATAGAGTGTCGATAAGTATCGGTATAAAGCTCGCCAATCAGCACCCTAATGGCGGGATAACAGCGCAGATGATCATGAATAAAGTGTTGGCAGTAGCTCCAGAGAACTGGGGAGATGGAGTCAGTGTCCACATCTGTAAATAAACCACGATCTCGGTACACAGGATGGTTATGGATTCCATTGTTCCCACTGCTGCTGCCGCTGCTGGTACTGCAGTTGATGGCCCTATGGAATACTTATGTTTTACCCACCGCAACCGTCAATTATTCCAAGGATGCTGAGCGGGGACTGCGGTATACATGGAACGTCCAAGACCGGATATACAGGGGACGGATGTCTCCCGGAGGTGCCACCAGTGACCACGGATATCTATTTCCGGATACCGAATTTTTCATGGAGTTTTCTTGGGCTGTTGAGAACGAGCGTTGGCACTGCATCAGCATCACACCGAAGTGGCCCAACATGCATATTTTCCTCGACGCCGACGGCAACATTGATATGCAGAAAGGAAGTGGTATTGATGTAGATAGGTTGAAAGAGTGCCAATGGGATTTGGTGAAACCATAATCGCAAACGGCACCGAAAGGTGCCGTTTCCGTTTGGGCTTGCTCACGATAGGGGGCGTCCAGTCGCAAGTGTTGTGACTGATACACCGCAATCGTCGGAATGCCGCCCGGAGCAAGCTCGCTCCTACGAGGGCCAGTGTTCAGACCAGCTAAACGACCTCCGCCCCCCGCGCCTCCAGCAATTCGCGCAACACCGACCGATGACAATGCGCTTCATCCTCGCAATAACACCCCACGGCCAGGGACGTCTGATGGGACAGCGCGGCCAGCAGGTCCAGCATCTGACTGGCAGCGGGCTGGCTCATCTCGGCCTTGAACTTGCGCCGGAACACCTCCCAGGCCTTGGTATCTTGCGCAGCCTTGGCCTCGGCCACCAACTGCGCACTGGGCGACAGCAGCGGCTGCCACACATCATAAAAGTCCCGACGGGCGAATTCGGCTTTCGGTACGCCACGGGGAGGGCGGCGTACCGTGCCCAGGCGCAAGCCTTCGTCAGGTCGACGGGGTGATCCGAGTTGAACGATATGGACCGCCATGGCTACTTGAGCCTCGATTCGTCGAGCCACTCCAACGCCGTGCGCCACAAGCAGATGCCCAGGAAGTACGCCGACATCAGCAGCCACAGCCCCATCACCAACGGATTGATCAGCGGATGGTTGAGCACCAGCGACAGGCTGCACAGCAACCAGATGGCTGTCACCGCAATGTTGATCGGCATGAACCGGCGCACGCGAAACGGGTGCAGGAATTTCATCCGGCTCACAGTCAGCAGCGCCAGGCCAATCACCGTGACGAAGGTGATCCACGGCGACGGGGCGATGATGTACAGGCACAGGGCAACCACGTTCCAGGCGGCGGGGAACCCCTGGAAGTAGTTGTCTGTGCTCTTCATGTTGACGTTGCAGAAGCAGAACAGCGACGACACCAGAATCAGCGACACGCTCAGCAGCAAGGTGTAGTCCGGCAACGGGATGTAGCGATAGATGAACAGTGCCGGGATAAACACATACGTCAGGTAATCGATCACCAGGTCGAGGATCGAGCCATCGAAGCTCGGCAACACCGACTGCACGTTGGCCTTGCGTGCCAGCGCACCGTCCAGTCCGTCGACGATCAGGGCGACGCCCAGCCACAGCAGGCAATGGGTCGGCTGGTTATCCAGCAGGGCCAGGGTGGCGAGGAAGGCGGTGACCACGCCAGTGGCGGTAAAGCCATGGGCGCCCCATGCTTTGAGCCTGGCGATGTACAGGGTTGAAATCACGGGGGCGTTCTCCAGTGAATGAAGCAAGCCAGTTATCACCCCGCGTAAGGGGGCGGTGGCAAACCGGGTTGTGTTGCAGGTATCGACCGGGTATCCGGGAATAAGGTTCACCACCTATGAATCTTAGCTGCGCTGGCAAAAAGTACCCCGAACCCATCCGCGGTAGCGCGGGCGGGTCAGCCCAACGGTGCTGGCGTCCCTCGGCATGATGGCGTTCCAGTCGTACCAGGCCTGGCAGCGCAGTCAGGCGTCGGCACTGCAAGGAGCTCCGCAATTGCAAATACATCTGGAGCAGCAGGCCAAGGGTATTGCCTAAATTGACTTCGGCAACAGAAACGTGACCCCGAAGTTTTCGGCTATCTGCAAGATCCGCGGCAGGTCCTGGGGCACCTTCAGTTGATCCAGCGCCGTGAAGAACTGCCCGCCGCGCGGGTCGGAGACCACGCCGATCTATCGCGAAGAGGTCGCCGAACTCAAGGGCGGCAATCAATGGAACCGGCACAACGTGCATGAACGTCTGGCCGAAGTCGGGGATGAATCGTGGGCAGACATGCCCGGAACCCGGCAGGCGATCACCGCCCACATGCGCCGGCGGGTGGGGATGAAGAAGTGACCGGAAAGGTCAGGAAGGAACTCCATGTGGCGAGGGAGCAAGCTCCCTCGCCAAAAGAACGTGTTACTTGAGGAACGCCTGGAAGTCGGTGCCCATTTTGTCGATCGCTGCCTTGAAGTCCTTGGCAGTAATCTTCTGGCTTTCATTTTCCAGGGCGGTGCCAAACACCTTGCGCACCACTTTGGCCACGGTCTGGTTGCTCTTTGCGTCAACGAACTCGGCTTCGATGAACAGGGTGGTGTCCTGGTCACGGTGACCGGTAGCTGCCTGTGTTGCCCCGACTACGGCCGCGATGGGCACCACTTCATACCACTTCATGCCTTCGTTCTCGGCGTTCACCCCGGTAATCGCCGCACGCATGATCAGAGGGCGGGAACCCGCCGGAGCGGACGAGGTGTTGGACACTACGCGGTACTTCTGACCCAGGGAGGCCTTGGCCTTGCTGGTCATGTAGTTCTGAATGTCGGTCAGCGTCTGCTGGTTGACACGCTCATCGGGTTTGGGGGCCGGGTAGAGCTCCAGTTTGTTGAACACCACGGTGTCATAGGCATTCGGGTTCCACGAAGGGCTGACCCAACGCATCGCAGTACCGCCGCTCGGCGTTTCGACTTCCTGCAGGTTGTTGTAGTTGGACAGGAAACCTGAGTATTGCTCCTTCTCAGTCACTTTCGAAGTGCAACCGCCTAGCAACAGACTGGCCAGCGCGGCGCCGACGAGCAGTTTTCGGGATAGATTCATAGTGGTGTTTACTCCTTGGATGAAATCGTCGTTCTTTTGTTTACAAGACATCAAAATCGCCAGGTCATGTTCCCGGTCAAGGCTTGAATCCAGGCATTGTCGAATTGACCGGAAACTCGATTGCTCGATACGGATTTGGCCTGGTCAACCGGCATGTCGCCGAGCCAGACCATGGCCCAACTGACGTTGACATCGGTGTCCTTGTTCAGAGCATAGGTGGCTCCTGTGGCAATGCGCCAGGATTCGTTCATCGGCAAGACCACGCTGCGGTTGCTGTCCGAGACGGCGCTGCTGTCGTAGGCCACGCCGAAGTTCCACAACCACTGCTCGGTGGCCTGGTATTGCGCGCCAAGGGAGAGGTGCCAGGTGTCCTTGAAGCCGGCGTCGACCGTTTGCGATTGCGCACCAAAGGCCGTGGTGTCGACCTCTACGGCGATGTCGCCGAACTCGGACCAGTCCTGCCAGTTGGCCGAGGCCAGCAGCGCCCATTGCCGGTCCAGTTGCTGGAACAGGCTCAGGGTGACGGTTTGCGGCACCTTTATGTCGAGATCGGTGTTGGTGTTGTTGACTCTTTCGAGCAGGCGCCCGTCGCCCTTCACATCGAGCCGGTCCTCGAAGTCCAGGTCGACCTGGCTGGTGTAGGTCAGGCCGATGCGCGTGCCGGGTTGCGGGGCGTAGATCACGCCCACGTTGGCGCCATAGCCCCAGGTGTTGTCCCGGTACTTGTATTGGCCGTCAGCGCGGTCAGTGAAGCCGAAAGGGGAGCGGTCGATGGCGGTGTCCGACTTCAGCATGCCGTACATGGCCTTGATGCCCAAACCGACCGACCACTGCTCGTTGAAGCGATAAGCCACGCTCGGTACCAGCGACAGGCCAAGCAGGCTGGCATTCTGCGCGAAGTAGCGGCCGGACCAGTCGTTGTCGTAATTGACCGCCAGGCCGAAGTCACCGTACTGGCCGAAACCGACGCTCCAGTGCTCGTCCAGTTCATGGCTGATGAAAAAGCTGCCACCGGGAATCGGATCAAGGGCATTGCCACTGCCGCTGCCCGGGGTAGTGGTGCCAGAGTCGCGGTCGAAGCTCAGGTCGCCGTACAGGACCTGCAGGCCGGCGGTGATTTGCGTACCGGGCAGAAAGCTCATACCCGCGGGGTTGCTGGCGATGGTCGAGGGGCCTTGGGCACGGGCGGCGGCACCGGCATTGGCCAGGCCGGCGTTATCGGTGCCGATTTCATAGAGCATGATGCCGCCGGCCCAGGCTTGCTGACAGCACAGGGCAAGTAGCGCAGAGGCGGGCAGGGTAGCGGTTTTTGTCGGCATTGAAATCCCTCGGCAATTGTCCATTTCGAATACGGGTGGACTGCACCAGCCACCCGTGGATTCGGCTGTTACTTGGCCATCTCTGCTCGAGCCTTGGCGATCTTGGCTTTAACCGAGTCGAGGTTGAAACTCGCGCCTTTTTGCATCGGCGGGAACTCGATCGCTGTTTCAGCCAGTTTGGCCACCTGCTGCTGGACGAACACGAAACGCCAGAATTGGAACTTGAACCAGTCAAAGTATTGTTGCGAACCCTGTGCGGCCTGATTTTCCGGCCAGCCCATGCGCTCGAATGGGTCGAGTCGAAGATTGGTCAGGTTCGGCACGTCCACATCAACTTTAGCCCCCAACCAGCCACCCGGTTGGTCAATGAAGCGATATTTGTAGTCGTCTATGCGCACTGCACCCAAGGAGCTTTCTCCGAA
Source organism: Pseudomonas sp. GL-B-12 (assembly GCF_019955895.1). NCBI lineage: Bacteria > Pseudomonadati > Pseudomonadota > Gammaproteobacteria > Pseudomonadales > Pseudomonadaceae > Pseudomonas > Pseudomonas sp. GL-B-12. Next base: position 45,151 of record NZ_JAHBCX010000030.1, on the reverse strand, counting down.
GTAGAAGACTTCATGACGGTTCGACGGACCTTTTCCGGTGATCATTGGAGTTTGATCATAGCCGTCCAGGTGAACTTTGTAGGTGGTATCGCCCAATTGTTTGCCTTTGAGCAGTTCGGCGGTGATGTTCGGGTTGCCTGCCGCCGCGACCAGGGTCGGGAACCAGTCCATGCCGGACATGATGCCGTTGGCGATCTGATTGGCCGGCACCTTGCCTGGCCAGCGAATGATTGCCGGCACCCGGAAGCCACCTTCCATGACCGTGCCTTTGCCCATGGCGAACGGGGTGGTGCCGCCATCGGGCCAGGTGAAGTTTTCCGCACCGTTGTCGGTGGTGAAGATCACGATGGTGTTGTCGTCCATGCCGTCTTTCTTCAGCTTCGCCAGGACGTCGCCAACGATGTCATCGAGCTGCGCCATGCCGGCTTCCTGTTCCGACCAGCCATTCTGCGAGTTGCGCATGGCTTCGTACTTGTCGGACAGGTGCGTGACGATGTGCATGCGGGTCGGGTTGAGCCAGACGAAGAACGGTTTGTTGTCCTGCTTGGCCTTGTCGATGAAAGAGAAGGCCTTGTCGCGAATCTCCTCGTCGACAGTTTTCATCCGCTCCGGATAGAGCGTGCCGGCGTCTTCGATTTTTTGCTTGCCCACCTTGCCCCAGCGCGGCATCACGGTCGTGTCATCGGTGGTGGAGGCCCAGCTGTGGACCATGTTGCGTGGGCCGACGCTGTCCAGCAGCTCCTTCGGATAATTGGGGTGCGCCGGGTCTTCCATGGCGTCGAGGTGATAGAGGTAGCCGAAGAATTCATCGAAACCGTGGACGGTGGGCAGGAACTGGTTCAGGTCGCCCAAGTGGTTCTTGCCGAACTGGCCGGTGGCATAACCCATGGCCTTGAGCGCGGTCGCGATGGTGACGGCTTCGGCGGGAATACCCACGGGCGAGCCGGCCTGGCCGACGGTGGTCATGCCCGTACGAATCGGCAGTTCGCCGGTGATGAAATTGGCGCGTCCGGCGGTGCAACTGGCCTCGGCGTAATAGTCGGTGAAACGCATGCCTTCATTCGCCAGTTGGTCGAGGTTAGGCGTTCTGCCAGCCATCATGCCCTGGTTGTAGACGCCGATATTCGACCAGCCGATATCGTCGCCCATGATCACCAGGATGTTGGGGGACTTGTCGGCCGCCAGGGTCTGGCCGGGAAACGCCATTGCAGACAGCAACAGGGGTATCGCAAACATCGAGGAGAAGGTTGTCCGGTTCATGTCGAACTCCTGCGTACTAGCGTGAGTACATCGAGACGAGCCCCCAACCGCCGTTGAAATGCGTTATCCCCCGCGATGAGCGTAGGTTTGAATTGCGAAATATCCAGTAATGAGTAGTCAGAAAGTCAGTGTTTCAGGGGCGTTGCATGGAAATGGCCTTCCGGCAAAGCAGCCGCTCAAGTCGGGCGGCGAGCGATACTCGCCGCCCTCCCTTCGTCATTACCGGGCGGTAGTTGCAGCCAGTAATGGGGCGATTTGCTCATCGGTCAATGCGGCGTGCACGTCCATGCTCATCAGGTCGTTCCACTCCAGCACCCACTTTTGAATCGGCACAAAATCACTCGCTTCGGCAATGCCGAAGCCGGCCGAGCTCCCTACGGCGTGCCAGCGTCCGTGCATGGTGACGCCTGCGGGCGGTGCGCCACCGGTCTTGAGAAAGCGTGCGATTGCGGCATCACGGTTGTCCGGGCTGATTGTCCAACTGACGATGAATAACATCGGCCATCTCCTGTTGTGCACTGGCACCTGTTGTTTGCGCGCACCTGGCTGGCGCCGGGGCCGTGGCCACGCTTGGGTTTCCAGTTTCGTCCTGGCTGGCTTGCGGAAAATCTCCCAAGGAAGGCATAGCAGTGCCCCGCGATTCCTGTATGACCGCTGATCCTGTTCCGGTGCATTTTCGAGGGGGGCAACAGACGCCTGTTTCACCAACGCAACATGGGCAGCGGGCGCAGCGGCGAGCGGAGCAATTGCCGGGCTGAAAGCTTCATCAGCATCGAGTGAAAACCGTGATCGGGAAAGGTCGCCTGCACGGTTTTGATGAAGCTTCGGGGCAAGCCGAAACGCACCAGGCCCAGGGACACATCCACCAGATCGGCCTGGCGGAAGGGTTCGACGCTGTCGGCGCAGGCGCCGCGATACCGGCGCAGCTTGTGATGCTCAAGTATCAACGCGCAGACTTCATCCTTCAGTTCCGGACGTTGTTGGCTGTCGAGATGTTCGGTGGCCAGGGCAATGGACGGGGGCAGGTAATCAAGGGTGTCATCGGTCCAGATACCCAGGTCATGAAACGCCGCCGCGATTTGAACGGCCTCCGAGGGCAGGCCTTCGGCACCGCTGAGGGCACCATGGAAATTCAGCACCCGGTAAATGTGGTTGCGGTAGCCCTGCAGATCGGCACCGATGGCCAGGGCGAACGAGGTGAGAATCTCGTCGGTGATGGGGAACTCGAGAATGGGTTTCATCAGGCGTCACGCAACAGGTCGTTGGCATTGAGCAGTTCGTAGGCAATCTCCGGGCGCTTTTCCATGGCACGGCGAATGGCGGCGGGGATGTTGGCGCGGGTCTTGCGGCACAGCCCAGGCAGTTCGCCAATCTGGATGCCGATGCCGCGCATGGTGCGCACTTCGTTGAAACCGGGAGCGATGTTCACGCGGATGCCCAACTGCTCGAACATGCGCCGTTGCACGTGTTCCAGATCGCTCAGGCTCTGCAGGTTTTCCAGGCGTTCGATCAGGCGTTTTTCTTCGTTGCGGGTCAGAAACAGAATGCGCAGGTCCGCCCCCGGTGTTTCCAGCAACGGGTCACGCCCGCAGTCGCAGGCACCGGGCGGGCAGGGTGAGCGGATCGCAGCGGTGGTGGTCATGGGGATCAATCATAGAGCGCTGTGATCGTATTTGCCCATAGGGATTTGGTGTGAAGGCGATCTGAAAATGTGGGAGCGGCGGTGCGACGATTCGACTTGCTCGCGAAAGCGATCTTGCAGCCAACATTGATGTTGTCTGACACGACGCCTTCGCGAGCAAGCTCGCTCCTACAGGTCTCGCTTACCTCACTTCAAGACCAGCATCCGATAAACGCCATCTTCGACTTCGATCCCGTGGGTGTCATGGGTGAAGCCGGGGAAGGATTTGTCGAAGGCTTCCAGTGCCTTGAGATACGCCAGCAACGGACCGTCCGCAGGCCCTGCGTTCTCACCCGGCATGAGCAGCGGGATGCCTGGTGGATACGGCACGATACCGGTCGCGGCAAGGCGTCCGGCGGCTTCGTTGAGCGTTACCAGCTCGATGTCGTTGCGCACCAGTTTTTCATAGGCCTCCACCGGGCTGAATTCAGCTTTTGGCAGGGTGCCGAAGGCCTGGGACATATTGGCGGTGGTCTTGTGTTTCTTCATGGCGGCGAAGATTTCGTCGGCCAGATCCTTCAGGCCCATGCCGGCATAGCGATGCTGGTTGGCGTTGTACAGGTCGGGCAGGCACAGCTCGAGCTCGGCGTTGTCGTCGTAGTCACGCTTGAAGTCGAGCAGGGCGTTGAGCAGCGTGCCCCACTTGCCTTTGGTGATGCCGATGGAGAACAGGAACAGGATGGTGAAGTCGGTGGTTTTCTCGACCACGATACCCTGGCGGCCCAGGTACGCCGTGACCACGCAAGCGGGGATGCCGGAAGCGAGCAGGTTGCCATCGTCGCCCATGCCCGGGCTGAGCACCGAGACCTTGATCGGGTCGAGCATGCAGTAACCGTCTTCGATGTCGCCGAAGCCGTGCCATACCGCGTTCGGGTGCAGGACCCAGCAGTTCGGATCGGTTTTCAGCGTGGCCGGGTCGACCTCATGGAACGGCACGGTCGCTGCGCCAACCTGTACGGTCGGCGGCTGCCAGCAGGTGAAAAACCAGTCATCCTTGCTCAGCATCTCGTTGTGCATGCGCGAGAGGACCTGGCGGAAGCTGATGGCTTCTTCAATCGACTCGTTGGTGAGGATCTGCCCGCTCGGTGCTTCCATCATCGCCGAGCTGACGTCGCAGGACGCCATGATCGCGTAGTTCGGCGAGGTCGAGGCGTGCATCATGTACGACTCGTTGAAGCGCGCATGTTCGATCGGGTTACGGCCGTTGCGCACGTGGATCATCGAGGCCTGGGACAGGGCAGCCAGCAACTTGTGGGTCGACTGGGTGGCGAACACGGTCGGCTTGGACTTGTCGTGATCGGCCGGGTCGCCGTGCATGGCATGGCGTCCGCTGTACAGCGGGTTGAAGCGCGCATAACCGTACCAGGCTTCGTCGAAGTGCAGGCGGTCAACGCTTTCGCCCAGCAGCTCTTCGACGCGGGTGACGTTGTAGGTCAGGCCGTCGTAGGTGGAGTTGGTGACAATCGCGTGCACCGGCGTCGGGTCGATGCCTGGCTTGACCAGCGGGTTGCTGGCGATGGCGGCTTTCACGCCTTCGGCGCTCAGGGTCTGCGGCAGGATCGGACCAATGATGCCGTAGCGGTTGCGGGTCGGCACCAGGTAGGTCGGAATCGCCCCGGACAGGGTCATCGCATGCTCGGCGGACTTGTGGCAATTGCGGTCGCACAGGGCGATCTGGTTGCGCGTGACGCTGGCCATGAGGATGACACGGTTGGACATCGACGAGCCGTTGGTCACGTAATACGTGCGGTGCGCGCCGAAGACCTTGGCGGCATAGCGTTCGCCCTGGCCGATAGGGCCGCTGTGATCGAGCAGCGAACCGAGTTCGCCAACCGAGATCGACAGGTCGGAGCGCAGCAGGTTCTCGCCGAAGAACTCGTAGAAGGCCCGGCCTGCGGTGCTCTTCAGAAACGCCGTACCGCCGGCATGGCCGGGGGTGTGCCACGAGTATTCATAGCTGCGGGCAAACTTCACCAGCGCGCCGAACATCGGCGGCAGGGCGGCCTGGCGATAGCGTTCGATGGCCGCCAGGATGCGCCCACTGAGGAAACGGGAGGTGTCCTCGGGCAGCCAGATGAAGTCGTCGGCGTGTTGCATGACCAATAACGGAATGGTCGACGCGGTGGTACGGTCACTGATCAGGAACACCGGCACCCGGGTGTTGCGCTCGCGCAGCTTGACCAGCAATTTGGTGCAGTCGGCGTGGCCTTCGCTGGTGTCCATTTCCCATCGGATGAGCACGCATTGAATGGCCGGGTCCGAGCGCAGGATCGAGGCGGCATCGGTGAGGCTTTCCGAGGCCAGCACACTGACGCCACGGCCCTCTACGTCCTGGACCAGTTGATCCAGGGCGCGGCCAAACACCGTTCGTTTGTCCGGCGGACTGCTGACCAGTAGCGCCAGCATGCCCAGCGAGTGTTTATATTCCGTCATGCTTGAACCTCCATAGTGGCTGTATTCAGATTGTTCACCGGCACTGGCTCGGCAGTGAGGTGCTGCGCGCTGACGGTTTGCGTCGGTACGCTGTTGTTGAGTGCTTCGAGGCGGATCAGGCGGTTGTTGACGAAGCCGAACAGGGTGTAACCAACGATCGTGGCCACGCCGCCCAGCATCAGGGCCTGCTCACCGGAACTGTACAGCGCCAGGTAGCTGTAGGCCGCCGCGATCAGGGCAATGACGTTGGTCACCAGTGCCTTGCCTTCCGGCACGTTGGAGACTTTCTGCATGGTCATCAGCGCGGCCATGGACAGGATGTAAGGCACCAGGTTGGTCACCACCGCGAGGTTGACCAGTGTGTCGAACTGCTTGCTCAGGTCGGGGCTGATGGTGAGCAGGGCCAGCGCGGTCTGTGCGGCGAGCAGTACCAGCATGCCGACAATCGGCGTACCCGCCTTGTTGGCCTTGGCGAAGATCGACAGGAAGTAACCGGTGTCCGCCGAGCTTTTGTACACCTGGGCGATGGTGAACTGCCAACCCAGCAACGAACCGATGCAGGCGAGCACCATCGCCGCCATCACGATGTCCCCGACCATTGGGGTGAACATCTTGGCGAACACCAGGCCGAACGGCGCGGTGGACGCGACCAGTTCTTCGTTGCCGACGATACCGAAGATGACGTTGGTGGAGACGATGTAGATCACCGCCGCACCCAAGGTGCCGCCCAGCACGGCAATCGGTACGTTGCGCTCAGGGTTTTCCACCGCGTCGGTGTTGGCGCAAGCCGATTCCAGGCCGAGGAAGGCCCACAGGGTGATCGCCACCGAGGCGCCTGCCGCTTCGAACCAGCCCTTGTCGTGGGGGTTCCAGCCAGCGGCGTAAACGCTGCTGTCGAACCAGAACCAGCCCACCGTGGATACCAGCACCACCGGAGCAATCACACCCCAGACCGTGATCGCGCCGATCCGGCCGGTAATGCTCGCGCCGCCAAAGTTGGCGAAGGTGGTGATCCACAACAAAGCAATAGTGGCCAGGCCTACTTGCAGCGAATCGAGTTTTATCCCGAACAACACCTGGATATAGCCGACCGCGGTAATACTGATCGCCACGTTGGCAATCAACAGCGAGAGACCGTAGGTGTAGTTGGTGATGTAGTTACCTGCTTTACCGAACGTGTATTCGGCATAACCGCCCATGCCGCCGGTCTTGCGGCTGAGCATCCCGCATCGCGCAAAGGCGTAGGCCAGAGCGAGGGAACCGGTGGCCGTCACCAGCCAGGAGAGGATCGAAATTGCACCGACTTCCGCGAGTTTTGTCGGTAGCAGCACAATGCCGGAGCCCAACATGTTGACGGCGGTCAACATTGTCAGTTGCCCCACACTCATTTTCTTTGCGACAGACATTCCGTTGCCTCACTTAGTTGGCGATTGAGAACCTTAGCTATAGCAAAGGTTTGAAATCTCGCAAGAAATTGACGACCCCCCCATTCCGCTTTTTCATTTATTTGCAGAAAAGGCAGGATGCTGGCCCCCAAGTTTCAAAGTTCTCTGCAAAATTACTTTGTTTTCAGTCGGTTAGATAGGTCGAAATGCGCAAGATATGGATCGCATTAATCCCGCTAATAGTTGCGGGTATAGCCAGTTCGGCTCAAGCAAAAGAACTGGCCGCCAATGATAAGTACATGTGCAGTTGGGGTGCGGGCACCGCTGCAAGGGCACAGGAACTCAAGCTTTCAGGCGTTTCCTTGTATGCCGCCCGCCAGAAAATCCAGGTCTACAAGTTCGCCAAAACCTGGATGCGCATGATGGCTCTTGGCATTACAGAGCAAACTTATGACAGTCCGTCGCGATTCAAACCGACTGCTGTACGGCAGAGCTTTTATGAGGACTGCGTCAGGTACAAGTTGGCGCGTAAATAAAAAGAAGGCGGGCACCGGTCGGCTCGACCACGGTGTGGGTTTGTGACGTCTATATTGATTGACCATCCCTGCAATCGGATGGGGCGTTAAAACCGGTTTCTTACAACTCAATCAGGAGGTCACCATGAACCAGATCGATAAAGTGTTGTACACCGCCCAAACCCACACCACCGGCGGGCGTGACGGCGCCTCCCGCAGCTCCGACGGGATCCTCGATGTGAAGCTGTCGTCGCCAGGTGCGGGCGGTGGCGGTACTAACCCCGAGCAACTGTTCTCTGCCGGGTGGTCAGCCTGTTTCATCGGCGCCATGCAGGTTGCAGCCAGGGAAATGAAAGTGGCGTTGCCCAAGGATGTGGCCGTCGATGCCGAAGTCGACCTGGGCACCAATGAAGGCGGTTACCTGCTGCAGGCGCGGCTCAATGTCAGCCTGCCAGGGCTGGACCGTGAAACCGCACAAAAAATCGTCGACACCGGGCACCAGTACTGCCCGTACTCGAAAGCCACGCGCAACAACATCAACGTCGTGCTCAAGCTCGTTTGAGTTGACATGAACAGGTCTTGATTTCTAAAAAAAAGATCGCAGCCTGCGGCCGCTCCTATACCGGTTTTACGGGAGCTGCCGCAGGCTGCGATCTTTTTTGGTATTGCGATACTGCGAGAAAATCAATTCATCTTGCTGTGATCATGCATCATCTTGCTGTGATCCATGGTGTCAATCGCCTTGGCAACGGTTTCAACCTGAATCGACTCTTTCTCGCCCTTGGCGTCTTCCACGGTCAGGGTCAGTAGCACCTTGTCGCCTTCCTTGATCTGGGCCGTCAGGTCCATGAGCATGATGTGGTAACCGTGGGGATCGAAGCTCACCGGTTTGCCGGCCGGCAGAGCAACGGACTGCAGCTGCTGCATTTTCATCACGTCGTCTTTCATGCTCATTTCATGAATCTGTACCAGCTTGGCAATAGGCGTTTGCACGCTCAACAACTTGCTGTCGCTGCTGGCGGTGACGGTCATGAAGGCGCCGCTCGACGGCTGGCCGGCCACGGTGGCGCGGACCCAGGCGTCTTCGACTTCGGTTTGTGCCGACACCTGAAAGGCCAGGCCGACCAGGGACAAGCCCAGCGCCAGTTGCTTGCAGCGTTGTGCGAAACGGTTTTTAGCCTGCGGGGCATTCATTTCAGCAAACCTCCATCACGGTGAGCAGGTCTTCTGCGCACTCTTGGGCCGTCAGGGACGTGGACAGTCCCAGGCGCAGAGTGCCCCGGGAGTCGAAGACATAGCTGGTCGCGGTATGGGAGAGGGTATAGGTATCGCCGCTCGGCACTTTTTCAAAGAACACGCCAAATTCCTTGGCGGTGGCGGCGGTTTCTTCCAGGGTGCCGTACAGCGCTTCGAAACTCGGGTCGAAGGCTTTCACGTATTTATCGATCATCTCGGGTGTGTCGCGCTCAGGGTCCAGGGTGATGAAGATCACCTGCAGCCTTTCGCCATCGCGACCCATCAGCTTTTTGGCCTGGGCCGCACGGGCCAGCGTGGTCGGGCACACGGCCGGGCACTGGGTGAAACCGAAGAACACCATCGGCATCAGGCCGCGATAGCTGCCCAGCATCCGGGTTTCGCCCTGAGCGTTCTTGAGCTTGAAGTTACGCCCCATGATCTTGTCGCTGAGGTCTTTGCCGTACTTGAACGACAGCTTGCTGCTGTCGTCGCAACCGGCGAGCAGGCCCAGGCTCAACAGGCCCATGCCTTGCAGGACGGTTCGGCGGGTATACAAAGTACTCATGGAAAAAAGCATCCTGTTGAACAGGCTGAAATGACAGCGTGATGACTGTACAGACGAAAAAATCGCGGGGATGTTAACAAACTGTGCCGGTGCCGGAGGGGCGGATACGACCATTGGACCTTTGCTGCGGCGTGACATAGTGTCGCGCCGGAGTGGGGATGACTTAGAGATTCCAGGCAGATTGAAACCTGTGGCGAGGGAGCTTGCTCCCGCTGGACTGCGCAGCAGGCCCTCTTTTTGGGGTCGCTTCGCAACCCGGCGGGAGCAAGCTCCCTCGCCACAGGCAAGCCCCCCTTGCCACAATGTTTCGCTTAAGTTCAGCGACGCAGCTGCGCGCAATGATCCTGTTGCGGTTGCGCGGCGGTGTACCAGACATAATCCGCACTCTCAGCGGTCACGGTTTTGCCCGCTTCGGCCAGTATCAGCACCGCATTCCCTTCACCGGCACCGAGGTCCTTCAGGTGCAGCGGCACCCCCAGATCCTTGCGTACGTGGAAGGCACCGGCCAGCAGCATCGCAGGCGTCGGTGCGGCCATCAGGCGTTCGGCCATGCGCCGGTCACGCTGTTGTTGCACGGCGAGCATGGCTGGCATCAGCGCTTCGGGCAGCAGGCCGCAATGGGATTCGCGGATGTCCTCCAGCAAGGTCGCCTGCACCTGTTGGGTGGTGGACGCTTGCCCCGTGAGTACCGGGCGCTGTTTGTAGATCTGCATGATCTGCGCGCGGTCCAGGTTCGCCGCCAACAGCGGATATGGTTGCCGCAGCGCGTAGGTGACCAGTGCGCCATACACGCTCCAGTCCCAATTGGCCTGCCAGGCCAGTGCCTTGAACGCATCGGCCGGTGGCTGGCCAGCGCGGGTCGCGGCTTGCGCGGCATCGACCCTGGCCTGTTGATCGGGGTTGAGCATTTCCATCAGCAGGCTGCCCTGGGCCCGTTGCGCCGCCAGCTCGCGCAGCAGCCACAATTGCAGGGCGTGGTGGTCCGGGTTGTCGTGCTGCTCACCGATCAGAACACGCGGCGCAACGGCCAGACGTTCGACCAGTTCTTGCGGCGTCAGCGTACGGCCCGTGGCGAGTTCACGGATAACCCCGAGGTCGGTGTGATCACGCCCTTGCGGGGCGATCGGCGCCGGCAGTGGTGTGACCTGATGGGTTTGGCAGGCAGCCAACAGGCTGAATGCACAGAGCAACACAAAGCGCATCGGTTTTCCTTATTGGACAGGTGCCCCCTCGATGACGGAAGAGGGGGCGATATCAGCGCGCGATGATCAACGGGTGGCCGCGTTCCGGGTGTTGGTGAATCAGCACCTCCAACCCATACACCGCTGCCAGCGCTTCGGCGGTCAGCACTTCTGCCGGTGGACCGTAGGCGTGGGGCAGGCCCTGTTGCAACAACAGTAGTTGATCGCAGTAACGTGCGGCCAGGTTGAGGTCGTGCAGGATCACCAGCACCGCGGCCCCGCGCTCGGCGAAATCACGCACGGCTTGCAAAATGGTGTGCTGGTGCAGCGGATCGAGCATTGACGTCGGTTCATCGAGCAGCAGGGTTTGCCCTTCGGCACCGGGCCAGAGCTGAGCGAGCACCCGCGCCAGATGCACGCGCTGGCGTTCACCGCCGGACAGGGCCAGATAGCTGCGTCCGGCAAGATGAAGCGCGTCGGCGGCTTTGAGCGCCTCGGCGACGATTTCGGCATCGCGCACACGGCCGCTGGCGTGGGGCAAGCGACCCATGCCGACGACTTCATTGACCGAAAACGCAAAGTTCAGGCTCGAACTCTGCGGCAGCACGGCCAGGCGTTTGGCCCGCTCCTGACCCGGCCAGTCGGCGAGTGGACGCTCGTCGAGGCGGACCGTTCCTACGCTGGTCGCCAGGTCGCCGCATAAAGCGGCGAGCAGGGTGCTTTTGCCGGCGCCATTCGGCCCCAGCACGCCGAGCACTTCACCGGGGCGCAACTCGATATTGATGTTCGCCAGTACCGTGCGCTTGCCACGACGTACCAGCAAGTTGTTTGCCCGCAGCATCAGGAACGCCCTCGTACCAGCAGATAAAGAAAAAACGGAGCGCCGATCAGCGCGGTCACGATGCCGATGGGCAATTCAGCCGGCGCCAACAGCAGGCGCGCCGCCAGATCGGCCAGCAACAGCAGGCTGGCACCGGCCAGCAACGACGCGGGCAGCAACACCCGGTGATCCGGGCCGACCAGCAGGCGCATCAGATGCGGCACTACCAGACCGATAAAACCGATCAGCCCGGCCGCCGCGACGGCCGCGCCGACGCCGAGCGCCGTGCACAACACCAGCTCAAGCTTGATCCGCTCGATGTCGAAGCCCAGGTGACGGGCCTCCGACTCACCCAACAGCAATGCATTGAGCGCCGCCGCCCGACGGGGCAACCACAACGCCACGCCCAGGGTGACGATCAGCAACGGCCACAAACGCGGGTAGCTGGCACCGTTGAGGCTGCCCAGGTTCCAGAACGTCAGGGTACGCAAGGTCGCATCATCAGCCAGGTAGGTGAACAGCCCGACCCCGGCACCGGCCATGGCCGTCATTGCCACACCCGCCAAGAGCATGGTGGCGACGTCGGTTTGCCCGTTGCGGCGACCGAAGCGATACACCATTGCCGTGACGATCAAGCCACCGGCGAAGGCGCTGACCGACAGCAAGTAGGGTTCGATCGCCGGCGGCAAGCCACCGAGCAGGCTGCCGCCGACGATGGCAAGGGCGGCACCGAGCGCCGCACCACCCGAGACGCCGACCAGACCAGGGTCCGCCAAGGGATTGCGGAACAACCCCTGCATTGCCACGCCGGACAACGCCAGTACCGAACCGACGGCGATACCGAGCAGACTGCGCGGCAGACGAATCTGACCGAGGATCAGCTGCGCCTGCTGCGTGTCGCCACCTTCCAGCGGCAACCCCAGCAGACGCATCCCGCCCAGCAACGTATCGCCCAGCGGCAGGCTGACCGGCCCGAGGGCCAGGGACAGCCAGAACACCAGCACCAGCAACAGCAGCAAAAAGATCAACGTCGGACGCGGCCGAAAAATGGCCGTCATGGGTTGATCCCGGCGGTCTGCGCCGTGGCGTCCGGGTAGAACGCCGTGGTACAGGCCAGCAGTGTTTTGATACGCATCGGGACTATTCCTTAGCCGATCAGAGGGGGTGGCGGGCATCGAAACCTTCGTAGCGGGTGATGATGCCATCGACGCCCGGCTTACGCACACGCCACGGTTCGGTCACGCCAGTGGTTTTCAGGTGCAGGTTGAACATTGGGGCGAGCACGCTGAACCAGGTGTCCATCCAGTGCAGGCTGTGCAGTGTCATCGATCATGAGAAGAACTTGTGATCATCAAGATTAAAATGAGTTTGTCTCATTCGCTGGCACTGTCGACAATGGCCCCATTGAACGCATTGGAGTTATTTGACATGGCTGTGGCCCATTCCCTTGGATTTCCGCGCATTGGTCGCGATCGCGAACTGAAAAAGGCTCAAGAGGCGTTCTGGAAGGGCGAACTCGACGAAGCCGGTCTGCGCACCGTGGGCCGCGACCTGCGCAAGACCCACTGGGATTTGCAGAAAAAGGCCGGCATTGAGTTGCTGCCGGTCGGCGACTTCGCCTGGTACGACCAGGTCCTGACCCACTCGTTGATGTTCGGTGTGATCCCGGAGCGTTTCCGCCCGCACGATGGCAAGACCAGCCTGCAAACCCTGTTCGGCATGGCGCGCGGTGTGAGCGACAGTTGCTGCGGCGGCGCGCACGCCCAGGAAATGACCAAGTGGTTCGACACCAACTATCACTACCTCGTCCCTGAATTCAGCGCCGATCAGCAGTTCCAGCTCGGCTGGGACCAGTTGTTCGAAGAAGTCGAAGAAGCCCGCGCACTGGGGCACAACGTCAAGCCTGTGATCATCGGCCCGTTGACTTACCTGTGGCTGGGCAAGGCCAAGGGCGCCGAATTCGACAAACTCGAACTGCTAGATCGTCTGCTGCCGTTGTACGGCCAGATCTTCCAGCGCCTGGCGGCACAGGGCGTCGAGTGGGTGCAAATCGACGAGCCGATCCTGGTGCTCGACCTGCCACAGGAATGGAAAAACGCCTTTGAGCGGGCCTACAACCTGATTCAGCGTGACCCGTTGAAGAAGCTGGTCGCTACTTACTTCGGTGGTCTGGAAGAGAACCTGGGCCTGGCCGCCAATCTGCCGGTGGACGGCCTGCACATCGATCTGGTGCGCGCACCTGAGCAGTACCCGACCATCCTCGATCGCCTGCCGGCCTACAAAGTGCTGTCGCTGGGTGTGGTCAACGGCCGTAACGTCTGGCGCTGCGACCTGGAAAACGCTTTGGCCACCTTGCAGCACGCTCAAGAGCGTCTGGGTGATCGCCTGTGGGTCGCGCCATCCTGCTCGCTGCTGCACAGCCCGGTTGACCTGGGGCGGGAAGACAAGCTCGATGCCGAACTGAAAAGCTGGCTGGCGTTTGCCGTGCAGAAGTGTGAAGAAGTCGCGGTGTTGGCTCAGGCGGTGAATGAACCGGAAGCGCCAAAGGTGCTTGAAGCGCTGACTCAAAGCCGTACCGTGCAGGCCAGCCGTGCCGCATCGCCACGCATTCACAAGCCAGCCGTGCAGGCGCGTGTTGCCGCCATCACCGCCCAGGACAGCCAGCGTCATTCGCAGTTTGCCCAGCGTATCGAGAAACAGCGCGCCGGCCTGAACCTGCCGCTGTTCCCGACCACCACCATCGGTTCGTTCCCGCAAACCGCGTCGATCCGTCTGGCTCGCCAGTCGTTCAAGCAAGGCAAGTTGACCGAAGCCGAATACACCGAAGCCATGCACAGCGAGATCCGTCACGCCGTGCAAGTGCAGGAACACCTGGGCCTGGACGTGCTGGTGCACGGTGAAGCCGAGCGTAACGACATGGTCGAATACTTCGCCGAGCAACTCGACGGCTACGTGTTCACCCGTTTCGGCTGGGTCCAGAGCTACGGCTCGCGCTGCGTGAAACCGGCAGTGATCTTCGGCGACCTGAGCCGTCCGAAAGCCATGACGGTGGAGTGGATCCGCTACGCCCAAGGCCTCACCGACAAGGTGATGAAGGGCATGCTGACCGGTCCCGTGACCATGCTGATGTGGTCGTTCCCGCGCGAGGACGTGACCCGCGAAGTGCAGGCCCGTCAGCTGGCGCTGGCGATCCGTGACGAAGTGGTGGACCTGGAAGCCGCCGGGATCAAGATCGTGCAGATCGACGAAGCGGCTTTCCGCGAAGGCCTGCCGTTGCGCCAGGCGCAGTGGCAGCACTACCTGGACTGGGCGACCGAAGTGTTCCGCCTGTGCGCCTCCGGCGTGCGTGACGAAACCCAGATCCACACCCACATGTGCTACAGCGAGTTCAACGATGTGATCGAGTCCATCGCCGCCATGGATGCCGACGTGATCACCATCGAAACCTCGCGTTCGGACATGGAACTGCTGGACGCGTTCGAAGCCTTTGCCTACCCGAATGAAATCGGCCCGGGCGTGTATGACATCCACTCGCCCAGGGTGCCGGACTCCTCGGAAATGGCCAACCTGCTGCGCAAGGCCGCCAAGCGTATTCCCGCCGACCGCCTGTGGGTCAACCCGGACTGCGGCCTGAAAACTCGTGGCTGGCCGGAAACCGAAGCGGCGCTGGTGCATATGGTCAACGCTGCGCGTCAGCTGCGTAAAGAATTGGCCTGACGCTTTAGTAGATGCGCCACTGAAACCTGTGGGATCGCCGCACCGCCGCTCCCACAGGGTTGCTTGGCAGTCAGCATCTGTGTGCTGGCTTTGAAAGCCACTCAGCGCCGCGGTTCGGCCACCAACAGCAATGACTGCGGCACTGGGCTTTGCGGGTGCTGTGGCTCCTGCAAGCCGGCCAGCATAAAACCCGCCATGTCCAACGCATTGAGCCAACTGGACAGGGTGCGGAAATACCACGGCATGGCTTGCCACTGCCCCTTGAAGCCAGAGAAAGTCTCTTCCCGCCAACCATCCTGATAATCCCCCGCCGCAGCCGCCCACGGGTGCAGCGTCTGGATCACCAGCGCGCCACCCGGGGCGAGCAGGGTGTTCATGGCGGCGAGCAGGGGGATGATGTCCTGATGCAGCAGGGCGAAGTTGGCGCAGATCAGGTTGTAGTCGCGGCCGATGTCGACTTTCGCGTCTGCCAACTGTTCATAGCTCGCCAAATGCACCGGCGCAGCGCCCGCCGCCCGCGCCGCCTCCACCAGCGTCCCATCGCCATCGACACCGACCGCCTCGATACCCCGGTTTGCCAGCGCACGCAACAACCAGCCTTCGCCGCAACCCAGGTCGAGCACACGCTCGGGCTGGCGACCCAGCACCGCCAGCAGGATGGCCTGGTCGGTGACCTTGAGGCGGCTTTCGATGGTGCCGCTGCGGATGGCGTCGATCCAGGCCCGGGCGTTGTGGTGCCAACTGTCGAGGAGGGTGGATTCGGGGGCTGACATGTCGATGTCCGGCGTGATGGGTTGGAGGAAAGGATAGGGCAAGGGCTCCGATCGTCCATTCTCCTGGTTTGCTTTCAGACGATTTAACGGCGGAGCCGGTTTTACCCGGCACCACCGACAGGCTGTTCTCAATAATTCATCCCGTCATCAATCGCGATGCCCTGGGCGCGCATGGCCTTGATCAACTCGCTACGGGTGCCGGGCAGGTTGAGCATGGTCTTGGCCCGTAACGCGGTGACTTCTTCGGCGGTGTAGGGCTGATAGTCGGCCGGCAGGCTGTTGCCCGCCATGCCGTCCTCACGCATCAGCCAGTTGAGCAAGTCCGCCAGTTGCGCGTTGTTCAATGCCGACTGCGACATGCCCGGCACCCGCACGAGGAATTCGCGGCCACCGGGGACTTTCAGGAAGTTGCCAACAAAGCCTTTCATCCGTGGCGTGTCGTTGGCGGCGGAACCCGTGCCATCGCCCAGGTGGCAACCGGCGCATTGCAGCTGGTAGTTCACGCCGACGCTGTAACCGGCCTGGGCAATCGGGGTTTGCAGCGATTCATTGCCCGGCGCGTGATGCTGGTTCGGGTCAGGAATGGCCCGGGCATAGGCGAGCGGGGCGCTCAGGGCGCAGATGAGGCCGAGGAAAAACAATCTACGCATAAAAAAACCTCTGCTGAGCAGCTCTGTAGGAGCGAGCTTGCTCGCGATGAAGGTGAACGATGACGCTGCCTTTTGGAACTGCGCCGCTCTTGAAACCATCGCGAGCAAGCTCGCTCCTACAACAAAAAAAAACGCCGATTGCGCGAGCAACCGGCGCAAAGCGCGTTTTTTAAACGGCGACGCCGCGGATGACCGAAACGGTGCAGTGGTAGATGTGGGATTTGGCGGCCAGGCACCAGTTCACATCGTTGTTGTTGAACGGGCGGTAGGCCGGTTCTTCGCTGTCGTTACGGGTGCAGGCGCACTGGGCGCAGCTTTGCTTACCGCAGCAGTCGTTGTACGAAATGATGTAGTCCTTGCCGTCGGCCGGGTTGCGGCAGGTGCCGATCCAGGTCACTTGCGAGGCTTCGGTGCCCGGCGGGCAGGACGTCACCGACCCGCCGCAGCAGCTGCACAGAAAGCCGTCGATGGAGCAGTAGCGCCAGTAGTCGCAGCTGTTCGGATCACCCGGGTCGCCGGCCTGCGCAGGTTCCGCGGCCAGGGCCTTACTGGTGCGGTCCAGCGGCAGCAGCAGGGGCAGGGCGGCACCGGCCACCATCAGCGAACCCATGCGTGCCAGCAGTTTGCGGCGCGAGGTGGTGTCGGCGACACGGCGGGACGAACGCTCAAACAACAGATCCAGCAGTTTCATAAAGGTCTCCCTGCCTTATCAGTGGCTATGGCCGTGGCTGTGGTCGTGATCGTGGGTGTGCGGTTGGGCATTGAGGTATTGCTGCAACGTGGCGTGCTTCAGGTGCTCGACTTCGAACAGGCTGTCCAGGTGCTCGCGGGAGTTGACCAGGCCTTTGGCGCGCAGGGTGCCGGCCTTGTCGATCAGCGCGGCGTACGGCAGCTTGCCGATCTGGTAGGTCATGCCCACTTCCGGGCCGACCACATAAGTCGCGTCTTCCAGTTTGTGTTCGCGGATCAGCGCTTGCTGGGCGTCCATGTCGCCATCGCTGACGAACACCACGTCCAGGCGGTCCGATTGCTCCTTGGCGATGGATTTGATCGCCGGCAGCAGCGACTTGCAGATCGGGCAGGTCGGCGAGAGGAAGAACAGCAGTTGCGATTTCTCGCCGGCATAACCGAAGTTCACCGGACGACCATGACGGTCGCTGGCGGTGACTTGTGGCGCGGGCTCATTGACCGCCACGCCTTTGTCGACCATCAGCGCGCCGGCCGGCGCCAGGCGACCGTGCAGCACGCCAATCTGCCGCACCAGGCCCATGACGACAAACGCCACAGCCACCAGCAGCACCCAGAGCAGAACGTTGGAAACAATCAAGCCTTCCATTTCGATTACCTACCAATCAATTTGAGCAGAAGAGGGGAATTCGCCAGCAAGCCATCGGCCGCGGCGTAGATGAGCAGCGCGACCGCGGCGGCGGCCAGGGTCACGAAGCCATCGAACAGGTTGAGGTCGCGGGCAACCGGCGCCACGCTGGCCACCAGCGCCAGAGCTACCAGCGCACTGTTGCGCAGCAGCAGTACCGGGCGCAGTGGCTGTGCCTGGTCGGGACCGGCGCAACCGCAATCGATGTCCGCGCGACCGCGCCACAGATTGATGCCGATGGCGGCGGCGTACAGCGCCAACAGGCTGGCGGCGCTCAACGCGGCATAACCACGGCAGGCCGGCACTAGCAGGGCAAAGGCGATGGCCAGTTCCAGCAGCGGCACCAGCCGTGCCGTCGGGCGCACCAGCGCCTCGGGCAGCAGTTGATAGTCCGCCAGCTGCCGGGCGAAGCGGACCGGTGCGCGCAACTTGTGGGTCGCGGCGCTGGCCAGCAACACCGCGATGGCGATGGCGCTGGCAATGATGAAGATCGGATCTGTGTGCATGGCCGAACCTCTTAGTAGCTCAGGACCTGAGTCGCGGTTTTGGCGACTTTCGGCATGCTGCCGGTGAGCTTGTTGGTCTTCAGATCGAAAATCTGCAAACCGCCTTCCACATCAGCGCCGAGCAGCAACGGCTTGTCGTCGCCAGTGGCCTGCATGCTCCACACCGGAACCGGGGCTTCCAGGGTCGCCACCTTCTTGTGGGTCTTGAGGTCAAACGCCCAGATCAGCGGGCTCGGGTCTTCCCACTTCAACGGTTCGTGGGCGTCGTGCATCAGCACGTACAGGCGATCCAGCTTTGGCGCCACGGCCATCATCTGCCAGCCACCCGGCGCCCAACCGGCCTTCTTGTCTTCGTCGGAAACCAGCGACCAGGACGGCAGGACCTTCGGCGCATCACCGGCGAAATCCACCGGGCGTACGGTGCCGGTCGTGGTGGTGAAGTAGTAGGTGTCGCCGACATTGACCGCGCGCTCTACCAGTTTTTCCGCGTTCGGATCAAAGAACGGCGTGCGGCTGCGCGCGGTTTCCTGGCCTTGATCGTTGAGGGTCACCACCTGCAGGCTGCCGTCGCCGCACAGCGAGGCGAAGCGGCGGTTGCCGACCGGGTAGTTGAGCACGCAACCGGGGATGGCGATTTCCGTGGCAACGGCCTTGGCCTGGGTATCGACCACGGTCACCGAAGTCGACGGGGTGAAGTTGTAGACGTAGACGAACTTGTCGTCGCCGCTCGGCTTGAGCGAGTAACGCTGGGTCAGCGATTCGGCGCGCTTGTTCGGAATCAGCACTTCCCAGGCTGGCGACAGGGTCGAGCTGTCCCACGCGGTGAGCACGTCGGTGCGGGTGCCACGGGTGCCGCGGGAATACCAGATGTCCGCACTGTAAATGGTTTTTTTGTCGTGGCTGAGGGTCGACGGCGCAGCAAAACCGGTCGGCACCATGCCGAGGATGCGCTTCTGGTCCGGGTCGACCACGGTCACGCGGCCAGCCACGAAACTGTCGAACTCGACGTCGATGACAAACGCGCGGTGAGCTTCGGGTGGAAACGCCAGAACGGTCTGGCCAATCGTACCAGCGGGCAAATCCGCGCGGGCACTGTTCAAACCGAGTACAAGCAGGCTCAGGCCTAGCGCTGACTGTACGGAGATCCTGTTTGTTCGCATAAGGGGAACTTCCTGAATTGTTGGTAACGCGGATCGCGGGTGCTTTGGCAGATTTTTACCCTTTGATTCTGCCGTGCCCCGCGATCGGGAGAATTGCCCTGCCTGCCAAGTGTTTGTGTGTCTGTGCCAGCGTCATGAAACTGGCTGCACAAGCTGATAGGGCAGGGATCTGACAGGCGTCAGAGGGGGGAAGGGCGAAGCTGCACTTGTGGCGAGGGGGCTTGCCCCCGTTCGGTGGCGAAGCCGCCGCAAAATCAGGCGATTCGATCTGCCTGTAGGATCGTTGGGGGCCGCTTCGCAGCCCAACGGGGGCAAGCCCCCTCGCCACAGGGGTTGTGTAAGGCCACAGGGGTTGTGCAGGTCAGGCCACAGGGGTTGTGTACGTCAAGGCGAGGGGAAGGGAGAAGCTGAACACCGCGCCGCACGGCTCCAGGTTTTGCGCCCAGATATCGCCACGATGGCGGCCGATGATGTTCTTGCACAGCGCCAGGCCAATGCCGTTGCCGCTGACCTTGGACGAGAAAAAGCCGTCGAACAGCTTTTCTTGCGCCTGGGCCTGAATGCCGCGACCGCAGTCTTCGATGCGCACCAGGGCCACATCGTTCTCGCGGCTGGCATGGATACGCAACAAGCGTCGTTCGGCGGGCAAGTCGGCCATTTCTTCAATGGCGTTGAAGGCCAGGTTGAGGATCACCTGGCCGATCAGCACCTTCTCGCAACTCACCCGCAGCGGTTCGGGCGCGGTGACGATTTCCACGCGCACCCGGCTCGGATCGGCCCGCAGGCTGATGAAGTAGCGGGTTTCGCGCAGCAGCTCATTGAGGTCGACCAGTTCTTCGGTCTGCTCCAGCTTGACCACGTAATCGCGCACGCTCTTGATGATCACCGAGGCATGCTCGATTTGCCGCACGGCGTTTTGCAAACCCCAGGCGACGCCTTGATCGGTTTCGCCGGCGTTGCCCAGGCGAATCACCGCGCCTTCAATAAAGTTGCGGGTCGCCGCCAATGGCTGGCTCAACTCGTGGGCGATGGCCACCGCCATTTCACCCATGGCGTTGTAGCGCGCCAGGTATTCGAGTTTCTGCTCGCTGACCCGCCGCGCCTCCTCGGCCTGCACTTGCTCAGTCACGTCGCGGAACAGCAGCAGATGGCCGACCAGATCGTCCTCGATCTCGATGTAGCGGCAGGTTGCGTCATGCCAGCGCCATTCGCCATCGCGGCGCTGCACCCTGTAATGCACGTTGAACGGCGCGTGCTTCGGTCTCTCATGGGCAAGCTGTTGTAGCAGGCGCTGGCCGGATGCGTCGTCGCACCAGGCCAGGAAGTTCTTGCCCATCAGCTTGTGCACTTCGCTGTTGAGCAGGTGCGCGCCGGAGTCGCTGATAAAACCGATATCGCCCTCGGGGCCGAGCACCGCCACACCTTCGGCCAGGTCTTGCATGAAGGCCTTGAGCCGACTCTCGAAACGCTTGAGGTCGCGCTTGACCTTGTCCTCCTTGGAAATATCGCGGAACTGCACCATCAGCACATCTCGACCGTCCAGGTGCACCAGGGTCGCCACCGCCTCGGAAAGAATCTCCACCCCTTGCTTGGAGCGATAGCACCACTCGATGGCCCGCTGCCCGGTGCGCGCGGCACCTTCCAGCCAGCGCAAGCCCACCGATCGCCGGTACTTCGGTGCGTCGCGGGTCATGTCCGGAGCCTTGAGCGGCGTCAGTTCTTCCAGGCTAAAGCCGAGCGCTGCCAGGGCAGCGGTGTTGGCCCAGAGAATTTCCTTGGTGTGCGCGTCATGAAGAATGATGCACAGCGGCATGGCTTCGATCAGCGCATAAAAGTCGTTCGGTTTTGGCTGGTACATCGCACGGCCCCTGGCGGCAGAGATTTGCAGTATGGCGTTTTATACCTGCTCGCACAGCAGGATGCGCTCAGAGGTAACCGGTGGGGGTCTAGGGGTTTTCTTTAGCGAGGGGGCTGCACGCACCAATAGTTGTGCCGGGACGCGGTTTTTACACTGGACCTCAATGCAAGGGCAACCACGCCTCTTCTCGGTGCAGCCCCACTAACAATAATCAAAACGGAGAACTAGCCCATGCTGCGTTCAGCTGTCGCGCAACAAGACCCTGTGTCCGCCCCGGTCGTGCCAATGGTCGAGAGTCAGCTATTTCAGCAAGTGCTGGATGAGGTCCGCCAGCGCCGCGAGGAATTCGACGCCGGCTCCCACGTGCCTCGGGACATGATCGAGCGATTCAAGCAGGTGGGAATCTACCGTGCCGCCACGCCGAAATGCTTCGGCGGTGACGCCCTGGCACCGTCGCTGTTCCTGCAAATGATCGAGCGCATCTCCGAAGCCGATGGCTCGGCGGGCTGGGTGGCCAGCTTCGGTAGCGCCGGTGTCTACCTGGCAGCCTTGCCGCGGGAAACCCTGGCTGAGCTCTACGCCGAAAGCCCTGACCTGGTATTCGCTGGCGGCCTGTTCCCCTTGCAACCGGCCGAGGCCGTAGAAGGCGGCTATCAGGTCAACGGCACCTGGAAATTCGCCAGCGGCTGCAAAGGCGCAGACCTGTTGGGCGTTGGCATCGGCGCTGCCGGCGGCAAGCCGCGCACCGCTGTATTTCGCCCGGAGCAGGTAGACATCGTCGAGAACTGGGAAGTGGTCGGTCTCAAAGGCACCGGTAGCCATGACCTGCGGGTGACCGATAAACACGTTGATGAGCGCTGGACGTTCATCCGTGGCGGTGCCGCGACCATCGACGAACCGCTGTTCCGCTACCCGTCGATCGCCTACGCCGCGCAAGTGCTGGCAGTGGTCAACCTCGGCCTGGCCCGTGCAGCGCTGGACGAAATCAGCCGCATGGCTGGCGGCAGCGGCATCACCGGCGCACCGAAATTATCCGACCGCGCCTACGTGCGCATCGAGATCGCCAAGGCCGAAGCCAAGCTCAGCGCCGCGCGCGGCTTCTTCTACAACGCCACCGAGCAGGTGTGGAACTCGATCCTGGCCGGCAACCCGGTCACCCCGGAGCAGACCAGCCTGTTGCGCCTGTCGGCCATTCACGTGTCCCAGGCCGGTGCCGAGGTGGTGCAGAGCGCCTACAGCCTGGCCGGCACCACTGCCATTTACCTGCGCCATCCGCTGCAACGCTACCTGCGCGACTCGATGGTGGTGACCCAGCACGCCTTCCTCAGCGAAGGCCTGTACGACGGCGCCGGCTCGGTGTTCCTCGGCGTCCCGCCGTTCCCGGGCTACATCTGAACCCTATTCATTTTTCACTTTTTCAAGGATCAACAACATGTCCCAAGCTACCCAGGAACCGTTGCGCGTCGTCTTCTGCATCGGCATCACCCAGAACTTTTTTGACCTGCCCACCGGCGAAGGCCTGAGCGTGTGGAAAGGCTTCAGCCAGATGATGGGCGACCTCGGCGCCATGCCCGGCATCACCGTGCTCGGCGCGATGGACGACGACCGCCTGATGGTCGGCCCGTCCACCACCTCGCCCTGGACCGTGTACATCATGGCCGACGTCGACTGCCACCAGTCGGTGATCGACGCCTGCAACCTGTTCCGCACCACGCCGGTCGGCCAGTACAGCCTGTGGCGCTACGCCAAGATCGAAGCGCGCATCGGTCGCCCGTTGACCATTCCTGATGCGGCCAAGGTGTAAGCCATGAACGAGGCCTTGCTGCAGCGTCTGGCGACGCTCGAAGGGGAAAGCGCAGTGCGTCGCCTGATGGCGCGCTACATGGACCTGTGCGATGTGCCGCGGGCGGCGATTCATCAGAGCCAGTTGGCGCAATTGTTCACCGAGGATGCGATCTGGGAAGGCCTCGGCACCCAGACCGCACAGACCTTCGGTCAGCACCAGGGGCGTGAGGCGGTGGCTGCGTTTGTCGGCGGTTATCTGCCGCCGTCCGACCACTTCAAGCTGAACCTGCATTACCTCACCAGCGAATCGATCGTGGTCGACGGCAAGGCGGCGCAGGGGCAGTGGATCATGCAGCAGATCTCGACCTACGCCGATGGCCGCAACGAGCTGTTCGGCACTCGGCTGAACATCGATTTCCGTTGCGTCGACGGCGTCTGGCTGATCGCGCATTTCCGCACGCAACGGCTGTTCAATACGGAGCTCTTCACCTTGGGAGCGGGCGCATGAGTACTTTCATCAGCGAATTCCTCCTCGGTGGCAACGGCAAGCGCGTCGCCATCAAGGACTCCATCGACATCGCCGGCCATCCGACCCGCTCGGGCAGCCGCGCGTTTGCCGATGCACCGGCGGCAACGAAAAACGCCGAAGTGGTTGATGCGATCCTCGACGCTGGCTGGCAGATCGTCGGCAAGACCAACCTGCATGAACTGGCGTTCGGCGTGACCGGCATCAACGACTGGACCGGCACACCGATCAACCCGCAAGCGCCGGACCGTGTTCCTGGCGGCTCGTCCAGCGGTTCGGCTTCGGCGGTCGCGGCAGGCCTGGCGGACATCGCCATCGGCACTGACACCGGTGGTTCGGTGCGGGTGCCGGCAGCGTGCTGCGGGATTGCCGGGTTGAAGCCAACTTATGGTCGCGTCAGCCGTGTCGGCGCCCATCCGCTGGAATCCAGCCTCGATTGCGTCGGGCCGTTCGCCAAAAGCATGGACGACCTGATCGCCGCGATGCAGGTGATCTGCCCGGGCTTTACCGCTCAAGGCCTGCCAGGTGACGGCGCCAGGGTCGGCTTTCTCGAGGTGGCCTGCGATGCGCATCTGCAAGCAAGTCTCGGAGCTGCCGCCGACCGCGCCGGATGGCGTCGCAGCAACCTGCACCTGAGCGAATTCGAAGCGGCGTTCGCCGCCGGCCTGACCGTGATCAATTTCGAAAACTGGGCGGCGTTCGGCCATCTGACCGGCAAGGGCCTGATCGGCGCCGATGTGGAAACACGTTTGCTGGCGGCCAGCCGCACCACGCGCGAAGAACTGGCCCAGGCCGAAGCCGTGCGCACGGCGTTCACCCAACAAGTGGACGCGGCGCTGGAAGACTTTGCCGTATTGCTGCTGCCGACAATGCCGACCCTGCCGCCGACCCTCAGCGAAGCCCGCGCCGGCAGCAAGGCCGTGGCCGGTATGACCCCGCTGGTTCGGCCTTTCAACCTCAGCGGCCACCCGGCCCTGACGGTGCCGGTGGAACTCGACTGCGGCGGGCTTAAGGTCGGCCTGCAAATTGTTGGCCGTAAAGGTCAGGACGAATTGGTCTGCGCCTTCGGTGCGCAGCTGCAACTCAGCATGGCCGGTCAACGACTGGCTGCTAAAACCAAATCATAAAAAGAAGCCATGAGGAGAACCGCATGAGCACTCATGAATATCAGCTGATCGCAACGTCGAAAAGCCCCGAAGACCTGGTCCAGCACGACCGCGTCGATGTCTCGCTGTACAACGATCCGGCGCTGTTCGAAGCCGAGCTGGACAAGATTTTCTACCGCACCTGGGTGTGGGTTGCCCACGAAAGCGAAGTGCGCAACAGCGGCGACTTCAAAACCGCCACCATTGGCCGTCGCCCGGTGATTGTCGTGCGCGACAAGAAGAACAACATCAACGTGCTGGAAAACCGTTGCCGGCACCGTGGCGCCACCGTGTGCGAGAAGCACAAGGGCAACGCCACCGGTTTCACCTGCCCGTACCACAGCTGGTCCTATGGCTTGGACGGCAAGCTGCGTGCGCTGCCGTATCCGGATGGTTATGAAGGCATCCTGGAGAAGTCCGAACTGCCGCTGACCAGCCTTCGCGTCGAGAGCTACGCCGGCATGGTTTTCGCCAGCTACAACGACGAGATCGAACCGCTGGAAGACTTCCTCGGCGGCGCCAAGCACTGGATGGACCTGTTCATGAAGCAGGGCGCCGGCTACCCGATCAAGACCCAGGGCGAACACAAGTTCAGCTTCAAGGGCAATTGGAAGATCCAGCTGGAAAACACCACCGACGGTTACCACTTCCCGATCGTGCACAAGTCGTTCATGTCGTCGGTGGATGAAGAAACCTCGGAAATGCTCTCGTTCATGACCGACGAACAAGCCGTCACCCACTCGCTGGGCAACGGCCACAGCGTGATGGTGATGGTGCCGGAGCACGTTGATCTCGATCATGACGACGGCACCGAACAGTTGCAGGAGCGCTTCGCCCATGTGACTGAAGAGCTGTCGAAGACCATGCCGGCCGATCAGGTCCGTCGCATCGTGCGCTCGCTGCACGGCGCCGGTTTCAATCTGAACCTGTTCCCGAACGTGGCGATGTCGATGTCGTTCTTCCGCGTGCTGCGCCCGGTATCGGTCAGCGAAACCGAGATCCGCCACGTGGCCCTCGGCATGGACGGCGGCCCGGAAATCGCCAACCGCGAACGCATGCGCATCCACGAACACTTCCAGGGCCCGTTCGGTTTCGGCAGCCCTGACGATGCCGAGGCCTGGGACCGCGTGCAGCGCGGCTCGTATGCCGGCGTCAACGCGCCAATCCTGGTCAACCGCGGCCTGAACCGCGAAATCACCGCTGAAAACGGCGACAAGGTCAGCCATGCCACCGACGAAGGCGGCATGCGCGGTGCCTACGACATGTGGAAAAGGATGATGAGCCAATGAGCAATCACGACACCCTGAACGGTTTTACCGGTCCCTTGGCCCAGGCCATCGAATTCATCTGGCGCGAAGCCGAACTGCTCGACCACAAGAACTACGCCGAATGGGCGACCCTGTGGAGCGAAAGCGGCAAGTACATCGTGCCGATCGACCCGGACACCGAAGATTTCGAAGCGACCCTGAACTACGCCTACGACGATGCGCGCATGCGTGACCTGCGCATCGAACGCCTGACCGCCGGCTACTCGCCGTCGGCAGTGGATGCAGCGAAAACCATTCGCACGATCTCGCGTTTCCGTCTGGTGGAAGCGGCCGGCGACATCGTCGAAGTCAATTCGGCGCAGTTGCTCTACGCCTACAAGCGCGGCGTGCACACGCCGTTCGTGGCCGACCTGAATCACCGCATTCGTTTCACCGATGGCGTGCCGACCCTGGAGCGCAAAGTGGTACGGCTGATCAACTCCACCGACAGCCTGAGCGCGCTCGGCTTCCTTTTGTGAGGGTAACATCATGAGTCGAGTAGCCCTTGTAACGGGTGCCTCGCGCGGACTGGGCGAGTGCATCGCCCGTCGTCTGCATGCGGCGGGTTATCGCGTCGGCCTGGCCGATGTGCGCCTCAATGGCGTGCGGCATCTGGCCGCCGATCTGGATGGCAGCGGCTCCACGGCCGTCGCCATCGAGCTGGATGTGCGCAGCAAGGCCGACTTCCAGCGCGCCCGCGACCTGCTCGCCGCGCACTGGGGCGGCACTGACATTCTGGTGAACAACGCTGGCGTGTCGAAAGTCGCGGCGCTGATGGACATCACGCCGGAAGAATTCGACGAGTCGATGGCGATCAACCTGCGCGGCACCTTTGTTGCCTGCCAGGTGTTCGGCGCGCACTTTGCCGAGCGCGGCTTCGGTCGCATCGTCAACATCGCGTCCCTGGCCGGGCAGAACGGCGGCACCGCTACCGGCGCGCATTACGCCGCAGCCAAGGGTGGCGTGGCGACGCTGACCAAGGTTTTCGCCCGTGAACTGGCACCGCAAGGCGTGACGGTCAACAGCATCTCGCCGGGTCCGCTGGACTTGCCGGTGGTGCGTGAAAGCGTGGCCCCGGAGCGTCTGGAGCAGATCCTCAAGATGATTCCGGCCGGCACTCTTGGTGATCCAGCGTTCATCGCCGACAGCGTGTTGCTGCTGGTCGCCGATAACGCGACCTCCGTGACCGGCGCGTGCCTGGACGTCAACGGCGGCTTGTTCATGCGCTAAAAATTGTGGCAAGCCCCCTCGCCACAGGGATCAGGGCTGGATCGAAGATTTTTTAATGTCCGTACTAACCGAAACAACAGTATTCAGGTGATGCAATGATGAAGGTGAAGATCGAAAGGATCGTCGACGAAGCGCTGGATATCCGTTCCTTTCGCCTCGTGCGCAGTGACGGCCAGCCGCTCGACACCTATGAACCGGGTGCCCACGTCGACCTGACCGGGCCGACCGGGGTGACCCGCCAGTATTCGCTGTGCAGCCCGCCACAGGATCGCCGCGCCTACCTGGTGGCGGTGAAGAAAGAAGCGCAGTCGCGCGGCGGTTCGCTGGCGCTGCACGAGCAAGTGGAAGAGGGCATGGAGCTGGAAATGGGTGCGCCGCGCAACCTGTTCCGTCTCGATGAAAGTACCAGCGAACATGTGTTGTTCGCCGCCGGTATCGGTGTCACGCCGCTGCTGAGCATGGCCTACAAATTGGCGGAAAGCGGCCAGCCGTATCGCCTGCACTATTTCGCCCGCTCGGCGCAGTACGCGGCGTTTACCGAACTGTTGGCGACGAACTTTGCTGAATCTGTGGAGTTTCACTATGGCGTGGAGCCCGCGGATCTCGACGCAGCGTTGAGTGAATGCCTGGAGCGTGCCGGCAGCGCCGCCCACGTCTACACCTGCGGCCCGGCACCCTTCATGAACAAAGTGGTGGAAGTGGCGTCCCGCAGTCGCTCGGATGATGCCATTCACCTGGAACACTTCGCCGCAGACCCGGCCGCCAACAGCGCCCCGGCCGGCACGTTCGAAGTGGAACTGGCCAGTTCCGGCGTGGTGCTGCAAGTGCCGGCCAACACCAGCCTGGTCGATGTGTTGCAGGCCCATGGTTGCGACATCGACACCGAGTGCCGCGAAGGTATCTGCGGCACCTGTATCGTCGAGGTGCTGGACGGCTTGCCGGAGCACCGTGACAACTGTCTGTCGAACAAGGAAAAGGCGTCCAACAAGCAGATTTGCGCCTGTGTATCACGGGCGCTTTCCGCTCGTCTGGTATTGGACCTTTAACTGAAAGTCGACTGGAAAGCTTGGGCCGGAGCCTGTTGAATGGGCGCCCGGCGGCCGTCGAGGGAGGCGATGGCTACAGAAACAACCGTTTTGACGAACCGCTCGATGAAGCGGTCGAAAAATAACAACAAAAACCTGAGGCTTGCGGACATGATTACAGCATCGACGGTGCGCAACGAGGCGTTCGAAAGTTGGTTGAGCCAGGTGAACCAGGCCTGTGGGCGTTTCGATGCCCGGGCGCTGGACACTGATTTCTACGGCGAACTGACGGAATTTCGCAGCGGTGCGATCAACCTCAGTGTGGTCGACATGGCGCACGTGCATTTGTACCGCACCAGCAAGGACGTCAGCACCAGCAGCGACGGCCACTACTACGCGGTGTTCCAGATGCGTGGCAGCTCGCAACTGGAGCAGGGCGACAACCGGGCGCAACTGGGCTGTGGCGACATCGCCCTGATCGACGCCAGCCGTCCGAGCGACATGATCTACAACGACGATTGCCGACAGCTGTCGTTGATTCTTCCGCGCCAGGTGGTCGAGCGGGGTTCGCACTTCAATGCCGTCAACTGCGCCACGCGCATCGCGGCCGGCAGCCCCCTGGCGGCGATGGCCAACAAGCTGGTGCTGGACACCCGCCAGCAGGACGGGCTGGACATGCAGGAAAGCGAAGCCGTGCTCGATGCCCTGGCCAGTTTGTTACTACCGGGCATCAGTGCCCGCGACTGCGGTGCAGACGCCCATGAGCGGCAATTTCGCAAGATCATCGCCTTCATCGACGCGCACCTCAGCGACGAAGAACTGTGCCCCGAACTGATTGCCCGTGAAGTCGGGATTTCCGTACGCGGCCTGTACCGGATGTTCTCCAAGCGCGGGCTGGTGGTGGCGCAATACATCAAGCACCGGCGCCTGGACTTCTGCGCCGAAAACCTGCGCCGCGCCGATGTCGAGCAGAAGCTTTCGGCGCTGTGTTATGCGTGGGGGTTCTCGGATTCGAGCTACTTCTCGTCGGCCTTCAAATCGCGCTTTGGTGTGTCGCCGGGGGCTTATCGCAAGCGGTATAGCCAGATCTGACACCCGCCATTGATGTTGAGTCTGCTGGCCCCATCGCGAGCAGGCTCGCTCCCACACTAAATCTTCAGCGAACACAGAAGTTTGTGTACGACGAGATCAACCTGTGGGAGCGGGCTTGCTCGCGAAAGCTGTGTGTCAGTCACCAGCGATGTTGGATGTGCCGGCCCCTTCGCGAGCAAGCCCGCTCCCACATTGAATCTGCGGTGAACTCAAAGTCTGTGTCCGGCCGAGATCAAAATGTGGGAGCGGGCTTGCCCGCGATGGCGGCCTGACGGCGAATACAGAATGATCAATGCCGCACCGGCTCATCCACCGGCAAATGCAGCACCTCGCGCACCAGCATGGCGATGCTGCTCACACCCATCTTTTCCTTGATCTTGGTACGGTGCACATCAACGGTCTTCACGCTGATGTTGAGCTCCCGGGCAATCACCTTGCTGGCCTTGCCATCGATCACCAGCATCAACACTTCACGCTCACGGCTGGTCAGCAGTGCCAGTTTGCCTTGCAGGTTCTGACGCTGCTGCTGATCGGCCTGGGCGTGTACGGCGGTCTTCAGCGCGGCCTGGATGCGGTCGATCATCTGCTGCGGGTTGTAGGGCTTCTCGACGAAATCCAGCGCGCCGTTCTTCATCGCCGTGACCGACATCGGAATGTCGCCATGGGCCGAGACGAAAATGGTTGGCAGGGTGCTGCCGCGCTGGTTGAGGATTTCCTGCAACTGGAAACCGCTGGTCTCCGGCATGCGCACGTCGAGCACCAGGCAAGCGGGCTGCTTGGGGTCGTATTGGCTCAGGAACTCTTCGGCGCCGGCAAAGCACTGCGCCTGCACGCTCACCGACTCCAGCAACCAGGCCAGTGAGGTTCGCAGGTCCTTGTCGTCGTCGACGATATAAACAATCGGTTTACGGATTTCCATCGGGGCTGCCACGAAAGTTTTCTAATTATTGTTTTCGCACGGGAGCGTGCGGCACGCATTGGCTCATCTTTCTGGAACCAGTATGCAGAATACCCACTGTGGCCGGCCCTTGCGATAAAGAAACCACCTAGTCGACTAGCGGAAACCCAACCCTGCCATGGGGATCGTCAGAATGGTTGCGGCGCGCCCGCAGCCTTAGTCTTGTTCCATCACCTACGGGCCGCAAGATAGCGGCCCTCCTGAAGGAAGGGGCATCGACATGGCCGACCTGAGCCAGCAGCAAATCGACTTTCGCAACGCCATGGCGCAGCTGCCTGCCGCGGTGAACATCATCACCACCAACGGCCCCGGCGGTCGTTGCGGCATCACCGCCAGCGCCGTGTGCTCGGTGACCGACTCGCCGCCCACCGTGCTGGTGTGCGTCAACCGCAACAGCGCCACCCACGACGTGTTCCGCACCAACGGCCATCTGTGCGTCAACGTGCTGTGTGGCGAGCAGGAAGAACTGGCCCGGCATTTCGCCGGCATGACCAAGGTGCCGATGGACGAACGTTTCGCCTGGGACCTGTGGGACGACGGCGCCGCCGACGTACCAGTGCTGCGCGATGCCCTGGTGCAGCTCGAAGGGCGGATCAGCGAGTGCAAGGAAGTGGGGTCGCATTCGGTGATGTTCGTGGAGCTGACGAAGGTGGGCGTGCGCGAGCCGCGCGACAGCCTGGTGTATTTCAACCGCTTGTTTCATCGTGTTGAGCATGCCAGCGCGGCTTGATTGAGACCGCGTTATCGTTCTTCGCGAGCAAGCCCGCTCCCACAGGGGATCTTTGGCGAACACAAATACTGTGTGCGACGAAGCCCCTCTGTGGGAGCGGGCTTGCTCGCGAAAGCGGTATCAATCTGGAATGCATGTTTAACGGCTGTAGGCGTCATTTCCTGCAAGCTACAACGCCTTGCGTCATTGCCTACAGGTACGCCAGAATCCGCCGGCTTGTGCGCCTCGGAGGCCATCGGTAACTTGATTCGCGTCACTGATTCCCAGTGATCGGGTTTAGCAGCCCGTGGTATTTGAAGATCGTACGAGTGTCCGTCAGGCAGGTATTCCGTACCTGCGTTTGATGGTGGCTGTGCGTAGGGCGCCCTTGGGCGCGCCGGCTTTCTTCGTTTCCCCGGTCTGCTAACCTGCGTACAGCCGCCACCCCTCGTTTAGCAGCGACGGCGTGGCTGCATCACAACGGAAAAGAACATCATGTTCAAGGTTACGCCTGATCCACCAGACAACGATTCCTGCCCCAACCCGGCCCTGCACATCATGGCCACCCCGCACAAACCCTCCACCCTGTTCACCATCAACCCCGACATCGACACCGAAACCCTGCTGGCCCACGCCTGCGAGTCGCTGGCCTCGGCGAACGTCATGGCCCATGACCTGGCGGGTTTCCTCGAAGGCACGCACCGCAACACCCTGCTGGGCATCGCGCAAGTGATCATGTTGGGGGAGTTGGCGGTGAACCGGGCGTTGGACAGGCTTGACCCGGCGGGATAGCGGCTCTTGAGGCGGAAGGTAATCCTGTGGCGAGGGAGCTTGCTCCCGCTGGGCTGCGAAGCAGCCCCAAAATCAGCCATTGCGGTGCTTCAGAAGTACCGCAATGACCGGGTTTACGACTGCTGCGCAGCCGAGCGGGAGCAAGCTCCCTCGCCACATATGTATCGAGTTAGTCGTTTTACTGCTGCAAATATTCCCGAGCCAACAAACAAGCCCGCTCAATCAACATCGGCGCCATTTCTATCGCTGTCGGCGTGCCCTGGCGGGTGTGAATCCAGCCCAGGTACGTGGTGCCACGTAGCATCAGGAACAACGCCAGTGTCTTGCGATCCGCCTCGGTCAGCGGTTTGACCGCGTTGTAGCCGTCGAGCAGCGCCGCCTTGATCTGGTCAAAGCGCGGGTCATCCAGGCAGAAGTACAAGGCCGTGGCCAACTCGAACATGTGCCAGCCAAACCCGGCATCGTCGAAGTCGATCAGGCGCAAACGCTGGCCTTCGATCAGCAGGTTCTCAGGCACCAGATCGGCGTGGATCATGCCGAAGTTGCCCAGGTGCCGACCATATTGACGCAAGTCCTTGCGCGCCGTACGCCGGGCCTGTTGCAGCAGATCCCGATGCTCGTCGCTGAGCTGCGCAAGCTCCCAGAAACGCCCCCAGAACGGATTGGCACCGATCAGACCTTCCTCGTCCCAGGCATGCCGGACAAACTCGTCCGGCTGTTGCCAATCCGCCGAGTGCAGATGGATGCGCGCGGCAATCGCACCGGCTTCATTGAACAGGAAATCGATTTCGGTATCGGCCTGCACGCCCGCCTCGGAAGTGCCGGCGGTAGCACCGGGCAGCCAGGCGAGCATGTCGATGTGGCGCGCCTCGCCGATGGCCTGATGGGTGACTTCGATCAGATGGCTTTCATTTTGCGCTCGGATAATCTGCGGCACGGTAATGCCTGCGCCGGCCAGGGCTTCCATCCATTGCAGTTCGGAGCGCAGCGCAGCCTCGCAGTGATAGCCATTGCGATGGATGCGCAAGGCCACCCGCTGACCGTCGTGGCGGCGGGCCGAGAACACCGCGTTCTCGCGAAACTTCACCAGTTCAATGTCGGCGAATTCGCCGTCCCACTGTTGCAGGGCATGGCGCGCCAGTTCGTGCAGACGGGTCACTTGCTGGTCATAGCTCAGGGTGTCGAATGCAAGGGTGTGGAATTCAGTCATGGCAAAAGCCTCAAATCGCGCTCAGGGCGCTGTCCAGTGTGTCGACGAACAAGTCAGCGTGATCGCGGCTGAATACCAGCGGCGGGCGCAGCTTGAGAATGTTGTCGCCGGCGCCGATCTTGCTGATCAGCACGCCGTTCTCGCGCATGTCGTTGACCACCTTGCGCGCCTCCAGTCCGGCCGGCTCCTTGCTGGCGTGGTCGCGCACCAGCTCCATGGCGAAGAACAGGCCCTTGCCGCGCACGTCGCCGATGATCGAGTGTTTGCTGGCCAATACTTGCAGGCGTTGCTGTACATAGGCGCCGACGTTTTGCGCATTCATCAGCAGTTGCTGTTGCTCGATCACATCCAGCACCGCCATGCCCACCGCTGCCGCGACCGGCGAGCCGCCGAAGGTGTTGAAGTACATGGCGTGGCGACCGAACGATTCGACCAGCGCCTTGTGGGTGATCAACCCGGCCAGGGGATAGCCGTTACCCATCGGTTTACCAAGGGTGACGATATCCGGCACCACGCCGTGGGCCTGATGGCCCCACAGGTGATCGCCGGTGCGGCCGAAACCGGACTGCACTTCGTCGGCGATGAACAGGCCACCCGCAGCGCGGATCAGCGCCGCCGCCTTGTTGACGAAGCTGGCCGGCACCCGTGGCAAGCCTTCGTTGGCGAACAGGGTGTCGATCAGCAGCGCGGCGGGGCGAATGCCCTGGGCCTGCATCGAGGCAATCGCGGCGGCGATGTTGGCTGCGTATTGCTCGGCCAGTTGCGCCTCGGTGGTGCCGGCCGGTGCCCGGTACAAGCACGGAATCGGCACGGCGCGGGCGTGGGCGGCAAACGGTTCCGGCGAGGGCAGGGCGGTGGTGACTTCGGCCAGCGACGCCGAGTTACCGTGATAGTTGTAGTCGCTGACGATGATGCCGGTGCCGCCGCTGGCGAATCGCGCCAGACGCAGCGCCAGTTCATTGGCCTCGCTGCCGGTGCAGGTGAACATCGCGGTGTCCAGCGATTCTGCAAAGGTCGCGGTCAGGCGCTCGGCGTAGCGCACCACTTGTTCATCCAGGTAGCGGGTGTGGATGTTCAGCGTGGTGGCCTGGCGGTGCATGGCCTCGGTCACGTGGGGGTTGCAGTGACCGACGCAGGGCACGTTGTTGTAGACGTCGAGGTAGCGGCGACCATCGACGTCGAACAGCCAGACACCTTCGCCACGCACCAGGTGCAAGGGTTTGTCGTAGAACAGCGGCGAGGCGCTGCCGAGCACGCGATGGCGGCGTTGTAGCAGAGTGTCTTCAGGCATGGTCTGGAACCTCGATGGCGGTGGTGCGACGGTTGCGCAGCAGGTAGTTGAAAATGCACAGGGTGAAGGTCACGGCGAGGGCGATCAGCATCAGCATGTCGAGCTGGAAGCAGGCGGCGATCACTACCAGCGTCAGGGCCAGGCCCAGCCAGGCAACCAGTTTGCCGCCGACCAGGGTGAACGGGCGTGGCAGTTCCGGTTGGTTGCGTTTGATGTGCAGGTAGGCGCCGAAGATGAGCAGGTAGCAAACGTTGAGCAGCAGCACGACCGCGAGCATCACCGTGGCCGGGTCGACCGCCGACAGCGGCAGGCCGATCACGCCGATCAACAACAGCGCCGGGTAAGGCGTGCCGCGTTTACCAGTCTTGCCCAGCCACTGCGGGAACAAGCCGTCGCGGGCCATGGCGAACAGTTGACGGGACGCGGCGTAGACCAGCGAGAAGAACGTGGCGATCAGGCCGAACACCGCGCCGCAGCCAATCACCTTGGCCAGCCACGAACCGTCACCGAAGGCGCTGTTGCTGGACATCGCCGCGTACAGCGGATCTCCCGCCGAACCCACCAGCTCGACACCACCGGCACCCGGTGCGCACACCAGCACCACCAGCGCAGTCACCAACAAGGTGCCGATCGCCGCTAGAATGCCGCGGGGCATGGTGCGGCCGGGGTTGTGCGCCTCCTCGGCTGCCGAGCCGGTTTGCTCGACTGTGATGAACAACCAGATCGCGAATGGCACACAGGCGAAGATGCCGCCGAGGCTGACCGGTGTTGCCACGTTGGCCGGCAATGTCAGCAGATTGGCCAGTTCGACATGGGGCGCCATGGCCACGCCAAACGTGAGCAGGGCGACCACGGCGATCACGCCGGCAATGAAGGTCAGGCCCATGGCCTCACCGACGCCGCGCATGTGGATGCCGATGATCACCGCGAACAGGGCGATCTTCACCGGCCAGCCACCGAGGCCGAAAATCGATTCGGTGTAGGCGCAGATAAAGGTCGCGGCCGCACCGGTGCCGATGGTCAGCGCCAGTGCGCAAGCCACGCCGACCAGATAACCCACGAACGGCCCGAAGGCGCTTTGCGCATAGACGAATACACCGCCAGCGCTGGGCAGCGCGGTGGACAGCTCCGCCACGCACAACGCCAGGCCGCCGCAGAGCAGGGCCATCAACAACGTGGCGATCAACATGTTCAGCCAGCCACCGGCCGCCAGCCCGAAATTCCAGCCGGAAAACTGCCCGGCCACCACCAACGCAATCCCGAGGCCGGCAATCTTTGGCCAGCCCAGCGCACTTTTCTTGAGCACAGAAATCTCCCGCGACCCGAAGGTCGATTTATTGTTGTTAGTGAGAAATGGAAGGGGTTCAGCTTTGCTTTGCAGGGCGCCCTGGAGCGGATATTGCTCCGAGGTCGGCTTTGATACTACGCCCGGGGTGCGCGGTGACATGTTTGCGCGCATGCCATGTGGTTGGTTGTGGGTGACAGATTTATGTCGGCTGGCGTAGATCTCTGTGGGAGCGAGCCTGCTCGCGATGGCGGAGTGTCAGTCAGCATTGATGCTGGATGTGATGGCCTCTTCGCGAGCTGGCTCGCTCCCACAGGGATCTTTGGTGAACGCAAGACTTGTGTAAGGCAAAAATCCAAATGTGGGAGCGAGCCTGCTCGCGAAAGCGGAGTGTCAGGTGGCAGTGATGTTGGATGTGATGGCCTCTTCGCGGGCTTGCTCGCGAAGGCGGTGTATCAGGCACTGCAAATCTAAGGTACGAAAGCTCCCCACCAACGGATTCAACTTCCACGTGTGCAACGACAACGCCGTTGCCCTCGGCCGAAATCAGAAACCGGTGGCGAACACCACCTGGGCGTAGACGTTCCTGTCGTTGTTACCCAGTTGGGTACCACCGTTTTCGGCGCTCTTGTCCGGTTGGTAGATGCCCACCAGTGGCATCACGGTCAGGTGGTCGTTGACATGCCATTCGGCATACAGGTCGACTTCGTGGCCATCGGTGTTGCCCAGGCTGCGGTCGATGGTGTCGTAGTTGAAGTACAGCGCGCCCAGGTTCAGGTTCTCCAGCGGCGAGACTTTCAGCCCGACGTTTTGAATGCGTGAGTTGCTGTTGAACGGCCCGGCGTAGTTGCCTGCCACTTCGCCCTGGAACCAGGTGCCGTAACCACGGCTCATGCCGTAGAACAAGGTGTCGTAGCCTTCCGAGAAACGGCTGTAGCGGTAGCTGACGTTCGGGGTCCAGATCGCGTCGGAGAAGGTCCAGCCGGCTTCCAGGTACCAGGCGTTTTCGTCGGCGGCGTGAGGTTTGTCCTGCTTGGCGTACTCACCGGACAGGAACAGATCCTTCACCCCGGCATTGCCTGTCGCGCGCACGCTGTAGGTCTTCATGCCGTCGCGTTCGAGTTGTGCCGGGGAGGCGTACTGTTCATCAATATCGGTGGTCTTGATGTAGGTCAGGCCGACCGTGCCGGCCTCGGCTACGTGCTCCAGGGTGCCGACGTACATTTCGGTCTTGGCCTGGGCGCGGTTGTCGGATTTGAGCCACATCAGGTCGCTGCGCCAGCCTTCCTTGCCGCCCAGACGCAAAACGGCGGTTTCGTCGAAGGCTTTGCGTGCTGCCAGGTAATAGGCGCCACCACGGTTGAATTGGCCGTCGGCCAGGCCCTTACCCATGTTCAGCGCATCGCCATCGATCAGGAAACCATCGCCAACCACGATGTTCTGGCGGCCGAAGGACAGGTCGACGCCATCCTTGCCCAGTGCGCCAAACAGATCGGCCGAACGCCAGCCGAGGTAGGCGTCTTCGAACTTGGTGGTGCGTTCCGAACCGTCGGTGAAACCGGCGGCATCGCCGTCGCCCCAGGTGCCGGAACTGAGCATGTTCCCCGCGCCGTACGCGGTGCCCACACCGCCCAGGCCTTGATCGAAGCTCAAGCCGTATTTGATGTAGCCCTCGCGCCACGATGAGCTGCCTTCATTCAGGCGACCGGACAGGGCGTAGTTTTCCTGGCTGTGGAAAATGCCGAATACGGCTTCGAGGGTAGCGTTCAGATGGCTGTCGTCATCGGCGTAGAGTTCATAGGCACCGGCATTGCCGGCACTGATCATCAGCGCGAGCGTCGAGAGACGAAGCAAGGGGGACTTGAGCATGGTGTGGCATCCGTTCTTGTTCTTGAGCGCAGGTTTGCGGTCTGTCCGGATACTAAGGCGCGACTTTTGTTTGCCCTTTTCCCTGTTTGCCAATTAGTTGGTTGTGCATGCCAGATTGCCCGGTTTGGCAGCCCGGCCAATACAACTGGCACGCAGGGCAAAACCTGCGTGCCGGCGACCACCGACAATCCTTACCAACCTGCCGAAGCACCGTTGCCTAGGCATTTTTAGTGTTGGCGTTCGCCTGCTGGCGGGCGCGTGGATTTTCAAGGTCGTTTTTTTATGTTCACTTCGCTGCGATTGCCCGTGATCGGTTTGTTGTCCCTCACCCTGGTTCAGGCGGTGTCTGCCGCCGAGTGCACCCCGGACACGCGCCGTGGTGGCGAGGTGTTTGCCACTGAGTGCAGCGTCTGCCACGCGGTGACCAAGGGCACGACCGGGATGATGGGGCCGAACCCGTTTGGTGTGTATGGGCGCAAGTCCGGTTCGCTGGCGGGTTTCAGCTACTCCCAGGCGATGCGCGACAAAGACGTCGACTGGCTGGCCGAGAACATCACGCAACTGATCACCCAGCCCCAGGCCTTCGTGCCGGGCACCTACATGCCCTACATGGGCCTGGCTTCCGCCGACGACCGCCAGGCGGTCGCGTGCTACCTCAAAGAACAACACTGATCAGGCCGGATTGGCGCCTGAACAACTCGTCTGAATGAAAGGTGAATTATGAGCAACGTTGAAATCCTGCCCCAGGTTGCTGCATTCCTTGCACGTCGCCACGGTTGCTTCATCGATGGCCAGTGGGTGCTTGCCGAGGGCGACAGCATCGCCGTGGTCAACCCGGCCACCGGGCAAACCCTGTGCGAAACCCTGGATGCGCCGCTGGAACTCGTCGAGCGCGCCGTGCAGTCGTCCCACAAGGCGTTCAAGTCCGGTGTGTGGTCAAGCCTGCGCCCGGCGGACCGTGAACGCATCCTGCTGAACTTCACCCGCCTGGTCGAAGAGCACGCCGAAGAACTGGCCCAGTTGGAAACCCTGAGCCAGGGCAAGTCAATCAACATGGCCCGCGCGCTAGACCTCAACGCCACCGTGGAATTCATGCGCTACATGTCCGGCTGGGCGACCAAGATCGAAGGCCAGACCTTCGATGTGTCGATCCCGCTGCCACCGGGCGCCAAATTCACCGCGTTCACCAAGCGCGAGCCGGTCGGTGTCGTGGTCGGTATCGTGCCGTGGAACTTCCCGCTGCTGATCGCCGCCTGGAAACTGATGCCAGCCCTGGCCACCGGTTGCACGGTGATCATCAAGCCGGCAATGGAAACCCCGCTGACTGCCATGCGCCTGGCTGAACTGGCGCTGGAAGCCGGCATCCCGGCCGGCGTATTCAACGTGGTCACCGGTGGCGGCGCTTCCGTTGGCGGCGTGCTGACCGCGCATCCTTTGGTGAGCAAAGTGTCGTTCACCGGTTCCACCGCCGTGGGCAAGAGCGTCGGCGTGGCGTGCATGGAAAACATGACGCGCTTCTCCCTGGAACTGGGCGGCAAGAACCCGATGATCGTGCTCGCCGATGCCGACATCGAAAAAGCCGTGCAAGGCGCGATCCTCGGCGGCTTGCTGAACAATGGCCAGGTCTGCGCGGCGGCCTCGCGTTTCTACGTGCACCGCTCGATCCACGACCAATTCGTTGAAGCCCTGGCGGCTGCTGTTTCGTCGATGCCGATCGGCGACGGAATGAACTGCGAAGCCGCGATCAACCCGCTGGTGTCGCGCAAGCAACAACAAAGCGTGCTCAAGCACATCGAACTGGCCCGCCAGGAAGGTGCGCGCGTGGTGACTGGCGGCGAGTTGCTGGAGGGTGATGGTTTCTTCGTGCAGCCGACCATCCTGGCGGACATCGACCACAGCATGGCCGTGGCCCGTGAAGAAGTGTTCGGCCCGGTATTGGGCGTGATGCCGTTCGACGACGAAGACGCCGTGATCGAACTGGCCAACGACAACCGCTACGGCCTGGCCGCCAGCTTGTGGACCAACGACCTGGGCAAAGCCATGAACCTGGTGCCGCGCATCGAAGCCGGTACGGTGTGGGTCAACGCCCACGTGCTGCTCGACCCGGCGATGCCGTTCGGTGGCGTCAAGCAATCGGGCATGGGCCGCGAGTTTGGCCGTGCGGTGATCGAGGCTTACACCGAGCTTAAGTCGGTGTGTATCGCCCATTGATCCAGCGACCACCTGCCGTGTGATTGAGCATCACACGGCAGGCGGTTTCGTCAGTTCAATCCCCGCAGCACCCAGCCGCTTGAGAATTTCAAACAGCAGCTCGCTTTTGATCGCGCCGACCGTGCGTGGGCTGCCGACATATCCGGTGATGGTCAATGTGATGCCTTCGGGTTTCAGCTGACTGAAGCGCAAAAACGGCGCTGGTTTATCCAGAATGGATTCATGCTCGGTATAGGTGTCCATCAGCAGGTTTTGCACCAGCTCCGGATCGATATCCAGCGGGAACATCAGTTCGAGTATCACCACGCCCTGGGCGCTGCCACCGAGGGTGACGTTGCGCAGGTTCTGGGAAATCAGGTGGGAGTTGGGCACGATCATGATCGAGCGGTCGGCCAGTTGTATTTCCGTGGCCCGCACGTTGATCCGTCGTATATCGCCTTCGACGCCGCTGATGCTGATCAGGTCGCCGACCTTCACCGGGCGCTCTGTGAGCAGGATCAGGCCGGAGATGAAATTCTTCACGATCTCCTGAAGACCAAAGCCGATACCCACTGACAGGGCACTGACGATCCACGCCAGGTTGGTCCACTTGATCCCCAGCGACGACAGCGTGAGCAGCACCACGGACGCGTAACCGATGTTGGCAAACAGGGTGCTGAGCGAGGCGCACATGCCCGGGTCCATCTCGGTTTTGGGCAGGAACTCGTTATCCAGCCAGCGTCGAAAGGAGCGAATCAGGTAGATGCCGATCACCAGGGCGAGTACGGCATTGAGCAGGTTGTCCGGGACGATGTTGAGTTTGCGCAGCCCTTCGCCGCCGAGTACGGCCACGGTGCCGGTGACCAGTTGCCCGAGCGTCGTCCCCACGCCGCCGACAAACAGGGCAATGACGCCGATCAGCATCAGGATGGCGCGGCCAGCCCCGGACATGACGGTGCAGATCTGCTCCAGCCGTGGATTGCCGATGCCCAGCAGTTGTTTGATTACTTTGCCGGTGGGTTGCCGGGGCGAAAAAACATAGTCGCAGGTGTCCTGGTAGACCTGGGTGAGCAGGTAGAAACCGGCGCAGATGATGAATATCCAGACCATTTCATAGGTGATGAACCGGGCCAACGTCACGTAGCCGATCAACAGGGCGAACAGGGACACCACCACGGCAACGCCGGTGAAGGTGTAAATCAGACCGGCGAAGGTGGTGACGCCTTCGGGGGCTTCTCCGGCAACGATCAGGTCTCTGCGCGTCTTGCTGACGCGCAACAACAGCGCACCGATCACCAGTGCCGCGACCAATGCCACGATGCCCCGACCGAACAACACCACTTCGGCGCTCATGCCGGTGACATTGCTCATCTGTACCAGGGTTACCAGCACCAGTAGCAGGCTGGCCAGCAACCGCGGATAGGGCTCCATCGCCAGCGCCACCGGATCGGCAATATC
Source organism: Pseudomonas sp. GL-B-12 (assembly GCF_019955895.1). Lineage (NCBI taxonomy): Bacteria > Pseudomonadati > Pseudomonadota > Gammaproteobacteria > Pseudomonadales > Pseudomonadaceae > Pseudomonas > Pseudomonas sp. GL-B-12. The sequence continues at coordinate 4,164 of NZ_JAHBCX010000030.1, read as the reverse complement.
GGGCAGGCGCCATGAAGGATGTTTGGTGGACAACAACGCGCGACTCAGCCCGGTGATCAGCACGCAGGTATAGGCCAGCTTCTCCAGATATTGCGCCAGGTCGTCCAACTGGGGGGGGTAGGGCAGTTGCCGGGTCCCGGCAAAATGCAGCAGTTGCAGGGCGATGCCGGCGGTCAGCACCGTCGCCATCACTGACGCCAGCGCAAGGGAGCTGCGCCGCAGCCGGCCTGCAGGCATTCGATGAAAGCATAACCACGCCAGGCCCCGGCCGGCGAGGTTTCGACCCACGGTCCAAATGACCAGGGCCAGCAACAGCAGGGCGCCCGTGATCCCGCGTTGTCCGGGTTGCCAGGCGGCCCGGTGCGTGGCCTCGAGTTGCTCGATGAGGGCGCTGAAACGCTGGCGGTCCTCGATCGGCAGAGCGAACAATGGCGACCAGAAGCTCGGGTTCAGGATGCTGCTGGTCTGCTGGGTCACTTCCGCTTCCAGCAGGCTGCGCCGGATGCTGGCAATCTGGGTGATCAGTTCGGCGGCACTTATTTTTAGCGCGGCCAGGGTTTTGAGTTGACTGTCGATCTTGTCTTTTTGCTCGCCGAGGGCGTCTCGTTGGGAGGTAATGGCAGTCGTCACCTGTGCGTTCTCGTCAAGCGGCACTGGCCCCAGCACGTTCAGTTGCGCCTGCAACTGCGCCTGTCCAGGCAGCAGCGATGTGGACAGGCGTTCAATCTCCTGAATCAGTACCTGCACCAGGTCCTGCGAGCTTTCCAGCTGAGTGTAATTGGTGGCTTGGGAAACCTGCTGCTTGAGGCTGTTGAGCTGGTTTTGCACCCCCAGCAACTCGCTGTCGGAGATGCTGATGATCGGGGCTGCGGGAGCGGGAGCGGGGGCAAGAGCAGGAGTAGGAGCAAGAGAAGGAGCAGGAGCAGGAGCGTCGGCCATGTCCCCCGCCAACAGCCATCCCGTGCTTGCCGCCAGAACCGCGAAGGCGACGTAAATCATTGACTTCAAGACATTGCGCATTGGCGAGCTCGACGGGTTGTTAGTCACATAGCCAATGAGGTTAGGTCATGACACGCACCCTTGAGCATTGTTTTGTCGGAAGTACCCCGTGTGGTTTTCGCCCAGGCGCTACTCATGCTGTTGCCGCGCCGGGAAAAACAGTTCGAAGCAGGTGATGCCGTCGGCACTGCTGACATGGCAGGCACCATTGTGCAGTTGCATGATCGTCGCCACGATCGACAGGCCCAGGCCATTGGATTGGGCCGAGCGTTCGCGGGACTCATCGACCCGGTAGAAGCGTTCGAACAGCCGTGGCAGATGCTGGGCCGGGATGGTCGGGCCGTGGTTGCGCACTTGCACCTGGATGCCGTCGGCCGTCGGGCTGGCGTGGATGCACAGCTCGGAATGCGGCGCGCCGTACTTGATAGCGTTGGCGCACAGGTTGGCCAATGCCCGGCGCAGCAGCATCGGCTCGGCCCAGATCAAGCCGCTGCCTCGGGCATCGATGCAGATGCCAACGTCGGTCGCCGGGCCTTCGAAATAATCGGCCATGCGTTGCATTTCGTCGGCGGCATCCAGTTCCTGACGCTGGCGCAAGGCACTGCGCGGATCGGTGCGGGCCAGGAACAGCATGTTGTCGAGCATGCGCGCCAGGCGTTCGAGTTCTTCGACATTCGAGGCCAGCAGCTGCTGATAGGCGTCGGTGCTGCGGTTCTGCTGCAAGGCCACCTGGGTTTCCCCCAGCAAATTGTTGATCGGCGTGCGCAGTTCGTGGGCCATGTCGGTCGATACCTGGCCCAGCTGGATGAAGCCTTTGTCCAGGCGGTCGAGCATGGCGTTGAAGGCATCGATCATGGGCAGCAGTTCCAGCGGCGCGCCCTGGCTGTCGAGGCGTTCGTTGAGGTTGCCGACGTCGATGCTCTGGGTGTGGCGGGCCAGGCGCCGCACCGGCAACAGGCCGCGATGCACCAGCACATAACCGGACAGCGCCAGCAGGATCGCCGCGACGCTGGCGAACAGGTACACATTGAGCCGGTAGTCGGCGAGCACGGCGGTGCGTTCGGTCATCAGGCGCCCGGTCACCACTTGCAGGCTGCCCAGGTCACCGGAGTCGATGGTCGCCGCCAGGGCGGAAAACGGCACGCCATTGACGCTGGGCAAATGCTGCACGTCTTTCAGGGTCAACCGATGATCCATGGCCACCGGGGTCAGCACCGGCATCGTCAGGTTGCCCGGGTTGACCACCAGCAACGGCGGTTGGCCAGGGGTGCCGATGGTCAGCAGGGCCTCGCGGTTGCCCATCATGTTCTGGAACAGCGCCGGCTTGGCCTTGATCAGGTCCAGGGTATTGCTGTCGTTGAGGAAGGTGCGCAACTGGTCGATGCGGGTGATCAGGGCAATGTCGTCGCGATGGATCAGCTCACGCTCCAGGTCGCGGTACAGCGCCACGCCCAGCAGCGCCAGCGAGACAAACGCCAGCAGGGCAAACACCAGCGCCAGGCGTAGGGTCAGGGAGTGGCTGAGACGGGAGGCGGATTGCAGCGGTGTCATCGCATTCATGGTTGCATTCAGGGTTGGGTGTCGAAGCGGTAGCCGATGCCGCGCACGCTGCGGATCAACTTGAGCGGGAACGGATCATCGATTTTCAGGCGCAGGCGGCGCACCGCGACATCGACGACATTGGTGTCGCTGTCGAAATTCATGTCCCAGACCCGGGAGGCGATCATCGAGCGTGACAGCACTTCGCCTTGATGCGTGGCGAACAGGTGCAGCAGCGCGAACTCCTTGTTGGTCAGGGTGATGCGGTTGCCGGCGCGGCTGACGCGGCGCTTGAGCACGTCGATCTGCAGGTCGTCGACGTGCAGGTGCTCTTCTTCCCGGGTAGGACCGCGCCGGGTCAGGGTGCGCAGGCGTGCCACCAGTTCGGCGAAGGAAAACGGCTTGATCAGGTAATCGTCGGCGCCCAGTTCGAGGCCTTTGATGCGGTCGGCGATGTCATCCCGGGCGGTGAGGAACAGCACCGGCGTATCGGCTTCCTTGCGTAAGCGGCGCAGGACTTCCCAGCCGTCCATCTTCGGCATCATGACGTCCAGTACGATTACATCGAAGTCGTGTTCCAGGGCCAGGTGCAGGCCATCGACGCCGTCCCGCGCCAGGTTCACGGTGTATCCGAGTTCCTGCAGGCCGTTGAGCAGGTAATTGCCGGCCTTGGGTTCGTCTTCGACTACGAGGATGTTCATGCAAACCTGCCTGATCCGGTCGGGCTACAGGGGCGAGCCAATGGCGAAAGTGTAGCCCGGTCGGCGGTGAATACAGGCATCCGCTCAGTTCTCACCAAGGCAACCTACGCCCTGGACCTGGTAGTCCAGTTGGTGCTCACGACCCTGGTGGTCGAGGTAGTTGAACTGCGCCGGAACAATGCCGCACTGGCCATTGAGGTCGGTCATGGATAGCACTTTGGCCACGTCTACCGGGACATAGAAGCCGTCCTTGTCGTGGATGACCGCCGAGGTGGGCTGGGTGGCGGCAAACGCCGAACCGGTGGCGAGCAGGGCGGCAAAACCCGCGATCAACATTTTCATGACAAATCTCTCTCTACAAGGGCAGGGTGCCTGCCGGTGGTTGGCCTGACAGTGAGTTCAGGCTAACGAAGTGATCCGGACAGCCGACCAACAGCTTGATGACAAAGTTGTAATCAAACGCCGGTTGGAACACCACGAACCCTGTAGGAGCGAGCTTGCTCGCGATGGTCGCTAACGGTTACGCGTGTTGTCTGTAAAAACGCGGTGCCTTTACGTCCATCGCGAGCAAGCTCGCTCCTACAGGCCTTTGGCGGGTGGTTTTAGCAAAACAGATCAACCCAAGGATCCATGGCCTAAGCTTGTTCGCAGGCCCATGTTCATCGCACACCTCGATGGGCAAGCGGCACCTATAAAAACAATGCAATCAGGAGATGCCCATGACCGCTTTGATCCGTCGTTTCAGTCGCTGCATGGCCGCCGGTTTGACCGCTGCCGTGCTTGTCGCCCCCGCCTTCGCGCTGGATACCGTGAAATTCATGGCCCCGGGTTCCGTGGGCGGTGGTTACGACCAGACCGCCCGGGTGCTGGGCAAGGCCATGGTCGAGGCCAATGCGGCCAAGGCGGTGACCTTCGAGAACAAGGG
>NZ_JAHBCX010000029.1:0-69154 GCF_019955895.1 Pseudomonas sp. GL-B-12 | reverse complement strand
GAGTGTCAGTCGACATAGGTACTGACTGATACTCCGCTTTCGCGAGCAAGCCCGCTCCCACATTTGGTTTTGTGGTGCTACTAAATAAAAAGGATCAGGCCATGCGCGCACTGGCTGCATTGAGTCGTTTTGTCGGCAACACCTTCGCTTACTGGGTACTGATTTTCGCTGTCGTGGCGTTTCTGCAGCCGGCATGGTTCCTCGGCCTCAAAGGCGCCATCGTGCCCTTGCTGGGGCTGGTGATGTTCGGCATGGGCCTGACCCTCAAACTCGAAGACTTCGCCGAAGTCGCTCGCCATCCATGGCGCGTGGCCCTGGGCGTGGTTGCCCATTTCGTGATCATGCCCGGCGTGGCGTGGTTGCTCTGCCAGGCGTTCCACTTGCCGCCGGAAATCGCCGTCGGCGTGATTCTGGTCGGCTGCTGCCCAAGCGGCACCTCGTCGAACGTGATGACCTGGCTGGCCCGTGGCGACCTGGCGCTGTCGGTGGCCATCGCCGCCGTCACCACCCTCCTCGCCCCGCTGCTGACCCCAGCCCTGATCTGGCTGCTGGCCTCGGCCTGGTTGCCGGTATCGTTCATGGAGTTGTTCTGGTCGATCCTGCAAGTGGTGCTGTTGCCAATCGTGCTGGGCGTGGTTGCCCAACGGGTGCTCGGCGACAAGGTTCGCCACGCCGTGGACGTATTGCCGCTGGTGTCGGTGGTCAGCATCGTGATCATCGTCACGGCAGTCGTCGCCGCCAGCCAGGCCAAGATCGCAGAGTCCGGCCTGTTGATCATGGCCGTGGTCATGCTGCACAACAGCTTCGGCTACTTGCTGGGTTACTTCACCGGGCGCCTGTTCAAGCTGCCTCTGGCCCAGCGCAAGTCCCTGGCCCTGGAAGTCGGCATGCAGAACTCCGGGTTGGGTGCCGCGCTGGCGAGTGCACACTTCTCGCCGCTGGCGGCGGTGCCAAGTGCATTGTTCAGTGTCTGGCACAATATTTCCGGGGCATTGCTCTCCACGTATTTCCGCCGCATGAGCGAGAAACAGGATCGGGAAATGGCGGCGCAACAGGTCAGTGACTGACTCGCGATCTTGATCCGCGATCTTGATCTGAAAACTTGATCCCCGGGTTAATGCTGGGCACTATATTGCGCATCGCGAGGACGACCTCGCGGCTCGATCGAGTCATTAATCAGGGGACGACCCCCGTCAAACGATGGAGGTCTTCATGTCCTGGATCATTCTGTTTTTCGCCGGCCTGTTCGAAGTGGGCTGGGCCGTCGGCCTCAAGTACACCGACGGCTTCACCCGCCCGCTCCCCACTGTGTTGACCGTTGCGGCCATGGCTATCAGCCTTGGCTTGCTCGGCCTTGCAATGAAGGAGTTACCGCTGGGTACGGCCTATGCGATCTGGACCGGTGTCGGCGCCGTTGGCACGGTGATCGCCGGGATCATTCTGTTTGGCGAATCCATGGCGCTGGTGCGGTTGGCGAGTGTGGCGTTGATCATTTCCGGGCTCGTTGGCCTGAAGGTTAGCGCTTAACTTTCAGACCGCCATCGCGAGCAGGCTCGCTCCCACAGGAATCGCAGGTGTTGCGACAATCTGCGACACACCGTGGATCCCTTGTGGGAGCGAGCCTGCTCGCGAAGCGGCCCGCGCAAACAACCGCTATCTGACAGCCCCGCGCAACTCACCCACCATCGCCTGCAACTTCGCCGGCTCCGCCACTTCAACCGCCACTGCCGGCCCTGCTACTAATGTCACCCGTGACCACAGGCGATGAAACAATCCCTTGCCCGGATCGCGGCTGAAGAAACTCCCCCACAACCCCTGCAAAGCCAGCGGAATCACCGGCACCGGCGTCTCTTCGAGAATCCGCGTCAACCCGCCCTTGAACTCGTTGATCTCGCCATCGGCGGTCAATTTACCCTCGGGGAAGATGCACACCAGCTCACCGTCCTTCAGATACCGGGCAATGCGCGTGAAGGCCTTTTCGTAGATCTGGATGTCTTCCTGGCGCCCGGCAATCGGAATCGTCCCCGCGGTACGAAAGATGAAGTTCAGCACCGGCAGGTTGTAGATCTTGTAGTACATGACAAAGCGAATCGGCCGACGCACCGCGCCACCAATCAGCAAGGCGTCGACGAAGGACACGTGGTTGCACACCAGCAGCGCCGCGCCTTCATCGGGGATCAGATCCAGATTGCGGTGCTCGACGCGGTACATGGAATGGCTGAGCAGCCAGATCATGAAACGCATGGTGAACTCGGGGACGATCTTGAAGATGTAGGCGTTGACGCCGATGTTCAGCAACGACACCACCAGGAACAGCTGCGGGATCGACAGCTTCGCCACACTCAGCAAGACGATCGAAACAATCGCCGACACCACCATGAACAACGCATTGAGGATGTTGTTGGCGGCAATCACCCGCGCCCGTTCGTTCTCCGCGGTACGTGACTGGATCAGCGCGTACAGCGGCACGATGTAGAAACCGCCGAAGACGCCCAGGCCGAGGATGTCGAGCAACACCAGCCAGGCTTGGCCAAAACCGAGGATCTCGATCCAGCCATGGCCGGCGGCGCTGTCTGGAATTGCGCCGGAATGCCACCACAGCAGCAGACCGAAAACGGTCAGGCCGAACGATCCGAACGGCACCAGGCCAATCTCGACTTTGCGCCCGGAGAGTTTCTCGCACAGCATCGAACCCAATGCGATGCCGACCGAGAACACCGTCAGAATCAGCGTCACCACGGTTTCGTCGCCGTGCATCCATTCCTTGGCATAGGCCGGGATCTGCGTCAGGTAAATCGCCCCGACGAACCAGAACCACGAGTTGCCGACAATCGAGCGCGACACCGCCGGTGTTTGCCCCAGGCCCAGTTTCAACGTGGCCCAGGACTGGCTGAAAATGTTCCAGTTCAGGCGCATTTGCGGCGTGGCGGCCGCCGCCCGGGGAATGCTGCGGCTGGCCAGGTAGCCGAGCACGGCAGTGCCGATGATCGCCATGGACACCACCGGCGCGTAATGCGCCGAAGACATCATGACCCCGGCGCCAATGGTGCCGGCGAGGATCGCCAGGAAGGTGCCCATTTCCACCAGGCCGTTGCCGCCTACCAGCTCATCTTCATGCAGGGCTTGTGGCAGGATCGAGTACTTCACCGGCCCGAACAGCGCCGAGTGGGTGCCCATGGCGAACAGCGCCACCAGCATCAACGACAAGTGATCGAACATGAAGCCGACCGCGCCGACCGCCATGATGGCGATTTCTCCAAGCTTGATCAGGCGGATCAACGCATCCTTGGCGAACTTTTCCCCGAATTGCCCGGCCAGGGCCGAGAACAGGAAAAACGGCAGGATAAACAGCAGCGCACACAGGTTGACCCAGATCGAGCGGTCACCTTCGATGGTCAGCTTGTACAAAATGGCGAGGATCAACGACTGTTTGAACACGTTGTCGTTGAACGCCCCGAGGGACTGGGTGATGAAGAACGGCAGGAAGCGCCGGGTGCGCAGCAAGGTGAACTGTGAGGGGTGACTCATCTTCCATGTGTCCCTGATTTTAGGTAGCGAGTGGCCTGGATTCTTATTGGATTATCAAAAGTCGATCCAGGCCACACCTTACCTAATCTTTGCCGGTTATTTCTTCAATCCGGCAATGCACGGCGAGACAAACAGCTCACCGCGCCAGGCGCCCAGCACCGTGCGCTTGCCGACGATCAGCCACATCACCGCCAGCAATGCCACCAGCACGCAGCCAAACACACTGAAGAACATCAGGTTCAAGGTACTGGCCAGCTTCAACGTCGCCAGGGAATAGACGCCCAACGGAAAAGTGAAGCCCCACCAGCCGAGATTGAAAGGAATGCCGGCACGCAGGTAGCGCACAGTGATAAGCAACGCCATCAGCATCCACCACAGGCCGAAGCCCCACAGGGTGATGCCGGCCATCAGCCCCAGCCCTGCAGCAATCTCACCGACTCCCGGCATACCGTTGGCCGCGAAAATCAGCGGTGCATCGCCGCCCAGTACCAGCATGCCCAACGCGCCGGTGCCGATCGGGCCAAGGGCCAGCCAGCTTGAGGCGGCCATGTTTTCGTGGGGCAGTTTATGCAGGGCCATGCGCAGCAACAGAATGGTCAGGATGCTGAAGGCCACCGGCAGGGAAAAGGCCCAGAGCACATAGCTGGTCACCAGCACCACCAGTTGCGAATGAGCATCGACCAAATGCGGCGCCAACAGCCCCCCGCTGGCGGCCGCCACTTCTGCCGCAACCACCGGCAACAACCAGACCGCTGTCATCTGGTCGATGCTGTGCTCCTGACGGGTGAACATCATGTAGGGAATCAGCACGCCGCAGGCCAGCGACATCGCCACATCCAGCCACCACAGCACCTCGGCGAGGTGAATCACACCGTCGCCCCAGCGCGGCAGGCCAAACACCAGGAAGCCATTGATGATGGTCGCCAGGCCCATGGGGATGGTGCCGAAAAACATCGAAACCGTGGAGTGGCCGAAAATCCGCCGCGCTTCGTCGAAAAACAGCACCCAACGCGCCGTGTATACCACCGTAAACAGCAGAAACAGTGCGATATTGAACAGCCAGAGGGCTTCGGCAAAAGCGTGCAAGGCGGGTATGGCGACCGGCAATTGCACCAGTGCCAACGCCAGCACGCCAGTGCCCATGGTGGCCGCGAACCAGTTGGGGGTGAACTGGCGGATCACCTCGCGGGGATGCTGCAAATGGCTGAAAGGTTTGATTCCGGGCTTGATGCTATTGGCGCATGTCATGGCGAACTCCTGTCCTCTCGTGAGGTAGGGCCCATGTTAGATCCGAATCGAATATCTATATAACGGGTAATATCTCTATATCTTATCGATATAGTCTATATAGAATCAGACACTTCCTTCCGATTCGACCACCAATATCCGAGCCGGCCCTACAGGATGCGCCACATGCTCAGTGCCAACCGAGGCATAAAAAATATCACTGACCTCCAGCAAAGCTTCCCGCTCCACCCCCTCTTCGCGATAACGCATCCGCACCTGGCCATCGAGCACCACGAACACTTCCTCGCCATCGTTGACGTGCCACTTGTAGGGTTGATCGGTCCAGTGCAGCCGCGTGGTGATGCCGTTCATGCTGGCGATGTCCAGCGCGGCCCAGGCACGCTCGCCAGTGAACGATTTGCTGCGGATTATCTTCATGGTCCGATCCTTCGAGTGAGCTGAGTGGGTGCCAAGGCTAACTCAATTTTACCGGTTGACCTCGCAGACTCTGGTCGAACGTGATCGCAGTAAACCCGCCATTGCACTGAGGGCCAGCACCATCAGCACCGCACCATAGCCATCGGTGGTTGCCACCAGACCAAAGGTCCGCGCCAGGTTCCCGGCCAGCAGCGCCGGAAGGCAGAACGCCAGATAACTCAACGCGTAATACGCCGACATCAACCCGGCGCGCTCATGGGGCAAGGCCAGCGGCACCAGACTGCGCACCGCCCCGAGGAAACCGGCGCCGAAGCCACAACCGGCGACCAGCGTGCCGAGGAAAAACAGGGGCAAACTGGCGCTGTGCACACCCAGTAAAATCAAGACGACTCCCGCCGGCAACGAACTGGCGCCCAGTTGCAGCGCCTTGGTCGCAGCCTGATTGCGCAGTGTGTAAATCATCAGGGCACCGGTCACCGTCAATGCGGCGACGGTCGCCCCGCCAATCAGGTTCGAGATCGAACCGGTCGCCGTGCGCACCAATGAAGGTGCCAGCGACGCGTAAAATCCGCCCAGCGCCCAGGTCGCCGTGTTGAGCGGCAACACCCGCCATAACGTCGCACGCGCCTGGACCGGCACATGCAGGGTGGGTCGCAATGATGCCCAAGCCCCGGACTGGCGCGTGACGCTCTCCGGCAAACGCCAGACAAATACAGCCTGCATCGCGAACAGGACCAGTAGCAGCCAATAGGTCAGGTGCAACGGCGCCGGAGCAAACTCGGCCAGCAAACCGCAGCCCAACCCACCCAGAGCCATGCCGAGCAAGGGTGCGACGCTATTGACCAGCGGGCCTTGCTGGCGATCGGTGTCCAGCAGCGTTGCACTCAACACGGCAGTCGCCATGCCGGTGGCAAACCCTTGCAGGACCCGGGCACTGATCAGCCACCCGACGCTGTCGGCGTAGATAAACAGCAACATCGCCAGGATGTTCAGCATCACTGCCGTAAAAATCACCGGTTTGCGCCCCAGGTAATCCGACAGCGAGCCGACCGTCAGCAACGCCGCCAACAGGCTGAGGGCGTAGACGCCGAAAATCAGGGTCAAGGTCGCTGCCGAAAACTGCATCTGCTCCTGATACAGGTGATACAGCGGCGTCGGCGCAGTGGAGGCCGCCAGGAAACTGAGCAAGGTAACGGCCAGAAACCACAGGCTGGCACGATTTGAATGAGAACCGGGCATGGACACACTCCACAAAAGCTAATTTTTTGCTTTTGCGGAGTGTGCTACTGGATCCCTCTTAAAGCAAATTCTTTGTGTTAAGGTCCGATGCATGGCTTTCAGGACCGGATGCCAGCCGCAAGACCCGGTGCAATACAGGAAACACAAGATGACAGCTCCCACATTACGCCCTGGTGGCCGTAGCGCCCGGGTACAAGAGTCGATTCATTCGGCCGTGCGCCAACTCCTTGAGGAGCAGGACCGCGCCAGCGTGACGGTGCCGCAAATTGCGGCGCGCGCGGGTGTCACACCGTCCACCATCTATCGACGCTGGGGCGATGTGTCGGCGCTGCTGGCCGACGTCGCCCTCGCCCGCATGCAACCCGACAACGAGCCGGCCAATACCGGCAGCCTTCATGGTGACGTGCGGGCCTGGGCGGAACAGTACCTGGACGAGATGAGCTCCGAACCCGGCCGCAACATGCTATGCGACGTGCAGGCGGCGTTGAAGCCGAGTTATTGCGCGACGATCATTGGCGGGCAACTGCAGACGATTCTGGATCGCTATCCGAATCAGCCCAAGCCCAGTGTCGATCGGCTGATCAATCTTATCGCCGCGCCGACGGTGTTTCGCATCCTGTTTGCCGAGGCGCCGCTGGAGGTTGAGGAATTGCACCGATTGATTGAAGTTGCATTGAATCAGTGAGGCCCCCATCGCGAGCAGGCTCGCTCTCACATTTGCCCTGTGTTCGCCGCCCCCTGTGGGAGCGAGCCTGCTCGCGATGAGGCCGGTCCAGACACTGCAAATTCCCCTGCGACACCCCACCACGCCACGACCTTGGTCGACACTGACTAACGTTGGCGGTCGTGCGAGACTGTCTGTCCGGGCGGGAGCCCGGGTGTCTTTTGTCTGGAGTCCCCATGTCGCTGTCCACCGGGCTGATTGCCGTCGTCGCCCTGGCCTATATGGCCATCATGTTCGCCATCGCCTTCTATGGCGACCGTCGCAGCGCGCCCTTGCCGCCGCGTGTGCGAGCCTGGGTGTACAGCCTGTCGCTGGCGGTCTACTGCACCAGCTGGACCTTTTTCGGCGCGGTGGGCCAGGCCGCCGAACAGCTCTGGTCGTTCCTGCCGATCTACCTCGGGCCGATTCTGTTGCTGGTCGGCGCACCGTGGGTCCTGCAAAAAATGGTGATGATCAGCAAACAGGAAAACATCACCTCGATCGCCGACTTCATCGCCGCACGCTATGGCAAATCCCAGTCGCTGGCGGTGGTGGTGGCGCTGATTTGCCTGGTCGGTGTGTTGCCTTACATAGCGCTGCAACTCAAAGGCATCGTGCTCGGTGTGAACCTGCTGATCGGTGCCGGCGCTGACGCCATGGGCACCCGTGCCCAGGACACCGCGCTGATCGTGTCCTTGGTGCTGGCGCTGTTCACCATCGTCTTCGGTACCCGCAACCTCGACGCCACGGAGCACCACCGCGGCATGGTGCTTGCGATTGCCTTCGAATCGCTGGTCAAGCTGTTTGCGTTTCTCGCCGTCGGCGCCTTCGTGACCTACGGCCTGTACGACGGTTTCGACGACCTGTTCGACCAGGCCATGCTGGCGCCGCGACTCGAACAGTACTGGAAGGAAACCATCAACTGGCCGTCGATGGTGGTGCAGACCGGTGTGGCGATGATGGCGATCATTTGCCTGCCACGGCAGTTCCACGTGACCGTTGTCGAGAACATCGACCCCCAGGATCTGCGCCTGGCCAAGTGGGTATTCCCGGCCTACCTTGCCCTCGCCGCATTGTTTGTCGTGCCGATCGCCCTGGCCGGCCAGATGATGCTGCCCAGCTCGGTGTTGCCGGACTCGTTCGTCATCAGCCTGCCCCTGGCCCAGGCGCATCCGGCGTTGGCCCTGCTGGCGTTTATCGGTGGCGCATCGGCGGCCACCGGGATGGTGATCGTAGCCAGCGTGGCGCTGTCGACCATGGTTTCCAACGATATGCTGTTGCCCTGGCTGCTGCGTCGCAACAATGCCGAACGCCCGTTCGAAGTGTTCCGCCAGTGGATGCTGTCGGTGCGACGCGTCAGCATCGTGGTCATTCTGCTGCTGGCCTACGTCAGTTATCGCCTGCTGGGCTCGACCGCCAGCCTGGCGACCATTGGCCAGATCGCCTTCGCCGCCGTAACCCAGCTGGCCCCCGCCATGCTCGGTGCGCTGTACTGGAAGCAGGCCAACCGCCGCGGTGTTTTCGCTGGCCTCGCCGCAGGCACCTTCCTGTGGTTCTACACCTTGATCCTGCCGATTGCCGCCCTCAGCCTCGGCCTGTCCTTGAGCACCTTTCCGGGGCTGGCCTGGTTGCACAGCAATCCTCTGAACCTGCCGATCACCCCGCTGACCCAGGGCGTGGTGCTGTCGCTGGCAGGCAACTTCACGCTGTTCGCCTGGGTCTCGGTGCTGTCGCGCACCCGGGTTTCCGAGCACTGGCAGGCGGGCCGCTTCATCGGTCAGGAAATCAGTGCCCGCCCCAGCGCACGCTCGATGCTTTCAGTGCAGATCGACGACCTGCTGCAACTGGCGGCGCGCTTCGTCGGCGAAGAACGCGCCCGTCAAAGCTTCATCCGCTTTGCCTATCGCCAGGGCAAAGGCTTCAACCCGAACCAGAACGCCGACAGTGAATGGATCGCCCATACCGAACGCCTGCTGGCCGGTGTGCTGGGTGCCTCTTCGACCCGCGCGGTGGTAAAAGCCGCCATTGAAGGGCGGGAGATGCAACTGGAAGACGTCGTGCGCATCGCCGACGAAGCCTCGGAAGTGCTGCAGTTCAACCGTGCCTTGCTGCAAGGCGCCATCGAGAACATCACCCAGGGCATCAGCGTGGTCGACCAGTCGCTGAAGCTGGTGGCCTGGAACCGTCGATACCTGGAGCTGTTCAACTACCCGGACGGCTTGATCAGCGTCGGCCGGCCCATCGCCGACATCATTCGCCACAATGCCGAGCGCGGCCTGTGTGGCCCCGGCGAAGCCGAAGTGCACGTCGCTCGCCGTCTGCACTGGATGCGTCAGGGCCGCGCGCACACCTCCGAGCGCTTGTTCCCCAACGGCCGGGTGATCGAGCTGATCGGCAACCCGATGCCGGGCGGCGGCTTCGTCATGAGTTTCACCGACATCACCGCGTTCCGCGAAGCCGAACAGGCGTTGACCGAAGCCAACGAAGGCCTGGAGCAACGGGTCACCGAACGGACCCACGAATTGTCGCAGCTCAACGTTGCCCTGACCGAAGCCAAGGGCAACGCCGAGGCGGCCAACCAGTCCAAGACCCGTTTCCTCGCGGCCGTCAGCCATGACTTGATGCAACCTTTGAATGCGGCGCGGCTGTTCTCCGCCGCCCTCTCCCATCAGGACGATGGTTTGTCCGGCGAAGCACAGAAACTGGTCGGGCACCTGGACAGCTCGCTGCGCTCGGCCGAGGACTTGATCAGCGACCTGCTGGACATTTCCCGCCTGGAGAACGGCAAGATCAACCCCAATCGCCAGCCATTCGCCCTTCACGAACTGTTCGATACCCTCGGTACCGAGTTCAAGGTGCTGGCGCAGGAACAAGGGCTGGAGTTCCGGGTTCGCGCAAGCTCGTTGCGGGTCGACAGCGACATCAAATTGCTGCGGCGGATTTTGCAGAACTTCCTGACCAACGCTTTCCGCTACGGCAAAGGGCCGGTGCTACTGGGGGTTCGCCGGCACAAGGAAGCATTGAGCCTGGAAGTCTGGGACCGTGGGCCGGGTATTCCGGAAGATAAACGACAAGTGATTTTCGAAGAGTTCAAGCGCCTCGACAGCCACCAGACACGGGCCGAAAAAGGCCTCGGCCTGGGGCTGGCGATTGCCGACGGGCTATGTCGCGTGCTCGGTCATACCTTGCGTGTACGCTCCTGGCCGGGGCGCGGTAGCGTCTTCAGCGTCAGCGTGCCGCTAGCCCGGGCGCAAACCGCAGCGCCGGTCAAGGTCGCGGAGCTCAATGGCAAATTGCTCAATGGCGCGCAGGTGCTGTGTATCGACAACGAGGACAGCATCCTGATCGGCATGAACAGCCTGCTCAGCCGCTGGGGTTGCCAGGTCTGGACCGCGCGCAATCGGGAGGAATGCGCCGCATTGCTTGGCGAAGGCATGCGCCCGCAATTGGCACTGGTGGATTACCACCTCGATCATGGTGAGACCGGAACCGATTTGATGGCCTGGTTGCGCACGCAAATGGGCGAGCCGGTTCCAGGGGTGGTGATCAGCGCCGATGGCCGGCCGGAGACAGTCGACCTGGTGCATGCCGCGGGACTGGATTACCTGGCCAAACCGGTGAAACCGGCGGCGTTGCGCGCGTTGTTGAGCCGGTATTTGCCGTTGTAACGCGGTTCAACACAGCCCCCTCGCCACAAGGTCCACGCTCGCCCGGGGCTACTCCGGCAACTCGACCAGCCCATCCACATCGGTCATCGCCCGCTCCAGCAAGTCCGCCGGCAGGCTCTTGCTCGCCCGCGCGCCCAGCAGCTTGAGTTGCTCACTGCGACTGACCAGGTTGCCACGTCCCTCTGTCAGCTTGTTGCGTGCCGAACTGTAGGCCTTGTCCAGTTGCTGCAGGCGATTGCCGACCTCATCCAGATCCTGAATGAACAGCACGAACTTGTCGTACAGCCACCCGGCCCGCTCGGCGATTTCCCGGGCATTCTGGCTCTGGCGCTCCTGCTTCCACAGGCTGTCGATGACACGCAGGGTCGCCAACAAGGTGGTGGGGCTGACGATCACGATATTGCGGTCGAATGCTTCCTGAAACAGCGTCGGCTCAGCCTGCAACGCGGCAGAAAACGCCGCCTCGATCGGCACGAAGAGCAACACGAAATCCAGGCTGTGCAAGCCATCGAGGCGCTTGTAATCCTTGCCGGCCAGGCCTTTGACGTGATTTCTCAACGACAGCACGTGCTGCTTGATCGCGATCTGGCCGATGGCCTCGTCCTCAGCCGCCACGTATTGCTGATAGGCCGTCAGGCTGACCTTGGAGTCGACCACCACCTGTTTGTCGCCCGGCAGATAAATGATCACGTCCGGCTGGAAGCGCTCGCCGTCCGGCCCCTTGAGATTGACCTGAGTCTGGTACTCGCGGCCCTTCTCCAGCCCCGCATGTTCAAGCACGCGCTCAAGAATCAGCTCGCCCCAGTTGCCCTGGGTCTTCTGCCCCTTCAAGGCGCGGGTCAGGTTGGTGGCTTCGTCGCTCAGGCGCAAATTCAACTGTTGCAGGCGCTCCAGCTCCTTGGCTAGGGAGAAACGCTCACGGGCCTCGTTCTGATAGCTTTCCTCGACACGCTTTTCGAAGGACTGGATGCGTTCCTTGAGTGGATCAAGCAACTGCCCCAGGCGCTGCTGGCTGGTTTCGGCAAAACGCTGCTCGCGCTCATCGAAAATCTTCCCCGCCAGCTCGGCGAACTGCGCGCGCAACTCGTCCCGCGAACCTTGCAGGTCGTTGAGGCGTTGCTGATGACTGTCCTGTTGCTCGCGCAATTCGGCGTTGAGCGACGCTGCCTGGGCATCCAGACGGCGCAATTCGGCTTCTTTGCCGGCGCGTTCGATATTCCACGCATGGGAGGCGTCCCGGGCGTCGTCGCGCTCGATCTGCAACAGTTCGACTTCACGACGCAGCGCAGCCAGATCAGCCTGCTTGGCGGCGTTGGCCTGGGTCAGGTCAGCCGCTTCATCGCGGCTGGATTCGAGCTGGGCATTCAATCCGTCCTGCGCCAGTTGCGCCATGGCCAGGCGTTCTTGCAGCAGCGCGACATCGGCTTGCGTGCTGCTGGCCCGACGCTGCAGTTGCCAGGCCAATACCAGCAACGGCAACGCAGCCGCTGCCAGACCCAGCAATACGCTGGTCAAGTCCATTGCCATAGCCACTCCTGCCATTCGGATAAAGCCTGAAGGTTAACCAAGGCGTCCGGTCTTGGACAGCTCAGTCTTCGATCAGCCCCAGTTCCTGTTGAGCGCGGTGATCGCCTGCCCGAGCGGCCTGACGCAACAGGTCCTGACCGATCCGGCGGTCCCGGGCATTCCCGCATTCGCGGCACATCAACTGGCCAAGGCGACTTTGCGCAGCCACTACGCCTTCACGGGCCGGTTGCTTGAGCAGACGTCCGGCGATGTGTTTGACGTTACGGTTTTCGCCCAGATGCGGACTGTCCAACAGCCACTCCGCCACGCGCATGGAAAAGCGCTTGGTAGGGGCAACAGAGGGTGGTGTGGAGGAAGAGGAAACGGAGGCTGAGCGAAACTTCATAAAGCACTGTGGGGCAGATCGGAAGGCGCGCAACTTTACTCTCTTTTTCTTACAGGTAAAGCTGAAAATATCCCGGCACGCCCGTCCTAGAGCAAGCGCTCGGGACAATCCACAGAAGCTGTGGATAACTCAGTGGACAACCGCCCTTCAACTCGCTCAAAGCCCTGTGGAATGGGGCTCGCAGTCAAACTGACGATTTTTTCACCAGTAAAAAAAAGCGATGTTTTTCATTGACTTAAATTTTGGTTGCAGGCAGCCATTGCGCTTGAACATGAGATGACAGCGGGGTGACAGACCGCGCAACTAATGTGCACAAGTCCCTTTGCGACGGTTATATCGACGCACTTTTTCGGCGCATTTTTTTGTCGTGCCTGGGGATAAGCCCTGGCAAACCCGCTGTTTAGGCGGCTGCGTTGCTACAAACTTCGATGACCGGTGGTCGGATTCTGTTCGAATACAGGGCGTATCAATCGGAGGCCGCGCAGCTTTATGCGCATCTCTAAATGGCAAAACAGCCCGATCAGGCACCTGCCGGGAAATTCTTTTCGCTAACACACTTCCCTTGGCCAGTTCAATCCGTTAGTATCCGCGGCGTTAGTACCAAGCTGAAAGTCAATTCTGGTCGAACAAATCCCCCCGGTCAGCCTTCCCGACGGAAGCCTCCACCGAACAAGCGGGATCGACCACCTCGATGGTTTCCAGGTAAATCCTGCGCCAACACAACCTTTGAATCGAAAGCAAAGGGTGTTGCTCCGCCTGCTTACTCTGCTCGAACCAACCTGCAAATTGATCAGGATCTTCACCCCGGGCCCAGAACCTTTGCCCTCGATGTGTTGCCTGCCCTCCTAAGTACCTACCTGCCAGCCCAAGCGCGCCAATTTGTCAGCGCTTCAAACTGGCTGCTTTGTTCCAGTCGGGTTCTTCGTTCGATCAATGGTGATCGACGTTACTGGAACGTTTTAACGTTGCACGGTTCTTATCCGTGTCATTTGTAGGAACACCCAATAATGTCTACTCAAATCCACACTCAGGATGCCATTCGCACCCTAACCAACGCTTTTGCACCAATGAACTGCCTGATCATGGCCGCTCGCAAAGGCTGCTTCAGCTTCACCCTGGTCAACGAACACGGTATCGCTCGTCACAGCGAACGCCTGTACCCCGATCAATACTCCAGCGCCGAGCCGCTGCAGGCCGTGATCGAGCGTACCCGTCAGGCACTGGTTGCCTGAAACGCCAGAAAGGCTGAAAAACCGAAAGCCCTGCCCAAAAAGCGGGGCTTTTTATTGCCCGATATTTCCCTTTCCTCGAATCACGACTAAGCACGATCCGATATAACGGTTATAACTGATCGCTGGAAATATTTTAAAAACAGGCCTTTACAGCGCGAATATGACACTACACTTCAACTCAAGCGGCTTGACCCGCTTGCGGCGAGCCTGAGTCGATTCACTGCTGCCAAGCCCCCCCCTTCAGGTATCGCCGTCCAACTCAGGCTTCGAGGGTTTTATGGGTATCGCTGCCAGCGAACTGTGCCGCTACGTGATTCGTCCGACCTTGATCTACCTCGGACGCCATAGCGCTACTGCCGAATCCCTGCTACTGGGCATTGCCGCCAGCCAGTCCGCCCTTGGTTCCGCCCTGCATGACCGCCGTGGGCACGGCCTGTACCGCATCGCCGAGCCCCGCCACCAGGCCCTTTGGGACCATTACCTGGCCCTTGATCCGGACCGTGCAAGCCTGGTCCGCGGCTTGGCCAGCCAGCATGCGTTTCTCAGTAGCCCGCACCTCGAATTGACCGTCAACCTGCGTTACGCCACAGCCATCGCCTGGCTGCTGGTGGAAGAACAGAATACCCCCCTCCCCGCCCCTGATGATTTGCTGGGTATGGCCAGAATCTGGCGCCAGACCTTTCAACCCCAAGGGCGTCTGCGTGATTTCACCTGCGCCTGGCAAACCTGTGTTTCACCGCTGAATCAGGTAGCCTGCTGACCCCTCTGGATCCAAAGATCGCGTAACACGTCGCGATTCTGGTCGGATTGTCCTACAAAACCGCTCTAAATCAAGCCATACAGCCTATGGCGCTGGGACGAAAATGTTGGTAATTTTCGCCCCGGTGATCACCAGGAGTTCTAATAATGAAAAAAGTAATGCTCAAAACCACCATCAGTCTCGCCGTTGCCATGGCATCCACCCAGATTTTCGCAAGTGGCTTTGCCGTTAACGAACAAAGCATCAGCGGGATGGGTACGGGTTTTGCCGGGCGATCTTCCTCTGCCGATGACGCAAGTACAATTTTTGGCAACCCTGCCGGCATGTCGCGCATCAAGCGCGAACAAGTCACCGGCGGTGTTGCGATGATCGACGCACACACTGATATCAGCCACGCAAGCTCCCGCCCGAACAGCGGCAGCAACGACGGCGACATGGTTCCGCTCATCGCCGTCCCTATGGGCTACTACGTCAAGCCAATCGACGACAAGTGGGCCTTCGGTGTGGGCGTATACGCACCATTCGGTCTGGTAACCGACTATGAAAACGGCTTTGCCGGTCGCTACTTCGGCAGCAAGAGCGAAGTTAAAATCATCACCCTGCAACCGACTGTCAGCTACGCCTTCAACGACAAGGTTTCCATCGGTTTCGGCCCGACCATCAACCGTATTGACGGCACCCTGGAATCGAACCTGTCGATCACCCAGGCCGCGCCGGACGGCAAGGTCAAGATCACAGGTGACGACACCGCGCTGGGCTACAACATCGGCGTGCTGGTTCAAGCCACCGACAGCACCCGCGTCGGCCTGACCTACCACTCGAAAGTGAAGTACACGCTCGACGGTAACACCAAGGTCAACTACAACGTGCTGGGCCTGATCGGCCAGAACCCAAACCAGAAGTACGACGCTTCGCTGGACCTGACCACACCTGAATCGGTGGACTTCTCAGTCACTCACCAGCTCGACGACAAGTGGACTCTTTACGCAGGCAGCACCTGGACCCGCTGGAGCCGCCTGCAAGACATCACCGTTGAAAACAAAGGCGTTCCAGCCGTTCTGAACGGCCAGTTCGGCACCATCACCGAAGAACAGAACTGGCACGACACCTGGGCTCACGCCATCGGCGCGTCCTACCAGCTGAACAAGCAATGGGTACTGCGTACCGGTCTGTCCGTTGACCAGGCACCGACCAACAACGTCAATCGTTCCCCACGTATCCCGACTGGCGATCGCAAGATTTTCAGCGTAGGCGCCGGCTGGAGCCCGACCGACGACCTGACCATCGACCTGGCGTATTCGTACCTGCGCGAAGAATCGGTCAAGGTCAACAACAGCAACAACCGTGGCCAGAGCTACAACGCCGAGTATGAAAACTACGCGAACGGTTTCGGTCTCGGTGCGACCTACCGCTTCTGATGATTCCCGGCGAGCCTGAACCGCTCGCCCGCTGAAAAAAAAAGCCCCGCTCTCTTGTACAGAGGCGGGGCTTTTTAGTGGGTGCGGATCAAGGTTGTGAAGCCAGGGCTTGCTCCACCGCTGCAATGAACTCGGGATCATCGGGCTTGGTCAGGCTGGAAAAGTTGGCGATCACCTTACCCTTGCGATCGACCACATATTTGTAGAAATTCCATTTTGGCGCACTACTCTGTTCGGCCAGCACCTTGAACAGATGGGTTGCGTCGGCGCCACGTACCGACTGCGGCTCGGTCATAGTGAAGGTCACGCCATAGTTGACGTAACAAACCTTGGCGGTTTCGGCACCGTCCTTGGACTCCTGCTTGAAGTCATTGGACGGAACACCCAGCACTTCCAGCCCCTGCCCTTTGTAACGCTGATTCAGCGCCTCAAGGCTTTTGAACTGCGGGGCGAAACCGCAGAAGCTCGCAGTATTGACCACCACCAGCGGCTTACCTTCATACCGCTGGCACAGGTCGATGGATTCCTTGGCGCGCAGCTTTTGCAGTGATCCTTGCAACAGCTCCGGGCACTCGGCCGCGTAGGCCAGCCCGGTAAACGTCACCAGCAACGCGGGGACTGCAATCCAGCGCATCAGCATGTCGGTGCATCCTTGATAATTCGTCAAAAGCGACGTTACTCGCCCTCGCCGCTCGCTAGCAAGCACCCATGCCCAACTGCATCAGCGCCAATCCGCCCTGATGCCAGCCCCACCACGACAACGCCAGCAATAAGGCGCAGACGGCGGCTAAAGCGATCCGCGACCAAAGACTGTTCATATCGCACTCATTTGTGATTGCAGACGCTCTACCGGCCGCTCACGCACCGGCCAGTTGAGGGCAGCGGCCAACAGGCTCAAGAGAATCGCGACCTGCCAGATCAAGTCATAGCTGCCGGTACGGTCGTACACCACGCCACCCAGCCAGCCGCCCAGGAACGAACCGAGCTGGTGAAACAGGAAAACAATCCCGCCGAGCATGGACAGGTTTCGCACACCAAACAAGGTCGCTACCGTGCCATTGGTCAACGGCACCGTCGACAGCCACAGGAAGCCCATGGCCATGCCGAACAGGTAAGCCGTGGTGGTCGTCACCGGCGCCCACAGGAACAACGCAATGACCACCGCCCGCAGCAAGTACAAACCGGTGAGCAGACGCGGCTTGGACATGCGCCCGCCGAGCCATCCAGCGGTATAGGTGCCGAAGATGTTGAACAGGCCGATCAGCGCCAGCACCGTGGTGCCGACCGTCGCCGGAAGATGTTGATCCACCAGATAGGCCGGCAAGTGCACGCCGATGAACACCACCTGGAATCCGCACACAAAAAAGCCGAACGCCAGCAGCCAGAATCCGGAGTGGGAGCAGGCTTCGCGCAGCGCTTCGCCAAGGGTCTGTTCGTGGCCCAGGACGGGCAGCGGTTTGTCCTTGAGCATGCTCACCAGCGGCACGATCAATGCCACCAGCAAGCCCAGCGCCAGCAGCGCCGCGGACCAGCCAAGCCATCCGATCAAACCGAGTGTGCCGGGCAGCATCGCGAACTGGCCGAACGAACCGGCAGCACTGGCGATCCCCATGCCCATACTGCGTTTTTCCGGCGGCACCGCGCGGCCGACCACCCCCAGAATCACCGAGAACGACGTGCCGGACAGTCCGATGCCGATCAGCAGGCCGGCGCTCAGGGACAAGGTCAGCGCCGAGTCGGAGAGCCCCATGCAGATCAGCCCGGCCGCGTACAGGACACCACCGATCAGCACCACTTTCGCCGCACCGAAGCGGTCGGCCAGGGCGCCGGTGAACGGCTGAGCGAGGCCCCAGATCAGGTTCTGCAGGGCGATGGCGAAGGCAAAGACTTCACGGCCCCAGCCGAACTCGGCGCTCATCGGCGCCAGAAACAACCCGAAGCCGTGGCGAACGCCCAGCGACAACGCAAGGATCAGCGCACTCCCCAACAGGACCCAGCCGCATGTACGCCACATCGATGTCATTGTTGTTCTCCGGTAGCGGGTATATACCCGCTTAAGATCGAAAAAACCGGCATCATGCCAGTTCATCCAGCAGCTTCAGTAAGATTTCGCGCTTCTCGGCCCCCAGGCGATCGATCAAGCGTTGCTGCGCGGCTTCCCAGGCCGGCAAGGCAGCCTTGAGGCGCTCTGCCCCGGCCTCGGTCAGCAGGACGATGCGGTTACGCATGTCCTCGCCCTCGACCAGCGTCACCAGGCCATCACCCTCCAGCACCCGCAAATTGCGCCCCAGGGTGCTGCGATCCAGGCCCATGGCCTCGGCCAGGGCCGAGATGCTCGGCTGATCCAGACGCTGCAGATTGCACAGCAAAGAATACTGCGCAACGTTGATCCCGAAGCCGTCGAGAGCGCCGTCGTAATGCCTGCTGACGCCACGGGCGGCGCGACGCAGGTTGATGCATAAACATTGGGAATCGAGCATGGTGCGTGTATATACCCGCGAGTCGGTTAAATCAAGTGGCATGGGGTTTGTTCAGTGATCAGGTGGTGCACCGAAGATCGCTTTCGCGAGCAGGTCGGATCGCCGCACCGTCGCTCCCACATTGGAATGCGATCAACCGTGGGAGTGAGCCTGCTCGCGATGAGGCCGGAACATTCAACACAACCCGATCAGGCCAGCGCCAAGCCTACCAGCACTGCAACTTCCAGCAACTCCAGCATAGCTCCCGCCGTGTCCCCCGTCGTACCGCCCAGGCGCCGCAACATCACCTGGCGCAGCCAGACAAACCCCAGCGCCGCCAACACCACCGCCAGCGCACCGCTGACGCCTGCGATCAACACACAAGCCAGCGCACTGACCGCCAACACCTGCTTGCCCGCCAAACGCGGGAGATGATCGGCCAATGCCTGGCCCAAACCACCTGCACGCACATAGGGCGTGGTCAGGAACAAACCGAGCAACGCGCTGCGACCGATCAACGGCACGATGATCAATGCCAGCGAATGCGGCTGCTCGATCAGCGCCAGCAGCGCGGTGAACTTAAGCAACAACACCAGCACCAGCGTCACCACGGCGATCGGCCCGCTGCGCGGGTCTTTCATGATGGTCAGCGTGCGCTCGCGGTCGCCAAAACCACCCAGCCAGGCATCGGCGCTGTCCGCCAGGCCATCCAGATGCAAGCCGCCGCTGAGCAGCACCCAAACGCTCAGCAACAGCGCCGCGTGCAACAACGTCGGCGTGCCCAGCAACAGCCAGTTGACTGCCCACAGAATCGCGCCAAACAGCAATCCCACCAGCGGATAAAACAGCAGCGACCGCCCCAGCTCCCGGGGCTCAGGCATACCGGGCAGGCGAATCGGCAGGCTGCTGAGAAATTGCAGGGCGATCCAGAATGGCAGCATGATCAGAGCACTTCCTTCAACAAGCCCGCAGGCCCCACCGTCAGCGAAAACAGCGCGCCATGCCCGACCTCAACGTTGAGCAGTTGCTCACGTGGCAGCCCGCGCGCTTGTGCCAGCAACAGACGCATCACACCGCCATGGCTGATCAGCAGAGTGCGCTCACCGGCACAGGTCGCGTGCAAACGCTCCAGCGCTGCCAGCACCCGTGCCGAAAACTCCGCAACCGGCTCACCCTGAGGCGGCGTGAATGAATAAGGATCGGCCCAGAACAAGCCCAGGGCCTGCGCGTCGGTTTCCATCAACGCTGCCGCGCTCTGCCCTTCCCAGGCGCCGAAATGCAGCTCTTGCAGGTCTTTATCCAGTTGCACCGGCACGCCCAATTGCGCACCGAGCTCCTCGGCAAAGCGTGCACAACGCTGCAACGGCGAACTGACCAGCCGATCCCACGGCCCTTGCCCGACCACGGCGGCGCGCATCTGCGCCCAGCCAAAATCGGTCAACGCGTCATCGATACTGCCGCGCAAGCCGCCGCCAAGTTCGGTTTCACCGTGACGCAACAGATCCAGGTGCAAGGTCATGCCGGACGATCTGCCACGGCGGCTTCGGCGAAGGTCGCCATCTGCCCGTGCAGGTCGCAAGCCAGACGCAGCAGCGGCACTGCCAACGCCGCGCCACTGCCTTCGCCCAGTCGCAGGCCGAGGTCGAGCAAGGGTTGCGCGTCCAGGGTTTCCAGCACATGACGATGCCCCGGCTCGGCGCCGCGATGACCGAACAACAGCCACTGACGACATTCTGGATTCAAGCGCACTGCGACCAGCGCGGCGACGCTGCAAATGAAGCCGTCCACCAGCACCGCGACACCCTCTTGGGCACACGCGAGGTAGGCACCGACCAGCGCGGCGATCTCGAAACCACCGAGGTTGAACAGGGTCTGCAAGGCATCGTCACGCTGTGCGTCATGCAATGCCAGGGCGCGCTCGATCACCTGGGCCTTGTGGCTGACACCTTCGGCATTGAGCCCGGTACCAGGCCCGGTCAAATGCACCACCGGGCAATCGAGCAACGCGCACGCCAGGGCGCTGGCGGCGGTGGTGTTACCGATGCCCATTTCGCCACCGATAAACAACTGCGCACCGCTGGCAATTGCCCGCTGCACGCTGTCACGGCCGGCCTGCAAGGCGAGTTGCCCCTGGGCTTCGGTCATGGCCGGTCCTTGTACAAAATTTGCCGTGCCCGGGCCGACGTTAAGGTGGCGCACGCCCGGCAGGTTCAGCGACGGCGTTACCGTGCCAAGGTCAACCACCTCAAGGGAAGCGCCCAGTTGCCGCGCCAATACGCTGATCGCGGCACCACCGCTGACGAAGTTGAGCAGCATCTGCCCGGTCACTTCCTGGGGAAACGCCGACACGCCCTCGGCGACGACGCCATGGTCGCCGGCAAAAATCGCAATCCACACCTGCTCCAGGCTCGGCTTGACCCGTCCCTGCAATCCCGCCAGTTGCACCGCCACCGCTTCCAGCTGGCCGAGGGAGCCGGCTGGCTTGGTCAGTTGCTGTTGCCGCACCTGCGCCTGTTCGAACACTTGGGTATCGACCGGCTTGCACGGGTTCAGCCACCAGGATTGAGTCATAACGCAGTTCCTTTCAAAGTCAGGGGCAGGCCGGCGACGGTCAGGACGACACGCTGACAACGCTCAGCCAGAGCTTGATGCAGCCAACCGGCTTCATCGACATAGCGGCGAGTCAATTCGCCCAGCGGCACGACACCCATTCCGGTCTCGTTGCTGACAAAAATGATTTCACCCGGCAGCGACGCCAGGCAGTCCAGCAAGGCATCACGCTCGGCTTGCAAGCGCTCGGCATCGTCGAGCATCAGCAGATTGGTCAGCCACAGGGTCAGGCAATCCACCAGCAGGCAGCGCTCGGCACGGGCGGACTCACGCAGCGCCCGGGCCAGTTCCACCGGCTCTTCGATCAATGCCCATTCGGCAGGACGACGGGCGCGGTGATGGGCCACCCGCTCGCTCATTTCGCCATCCAGTGGCTGGCTGGTGGCGATGTAGGTCACGGCCAGGGCGCTGTCGATGGCTAGCTTTTCAGCCAGGCGACTCTTGCCGGAGCGGGCGCCGCCGAGGATCAGTTGGAGCATGGTTACATCCTTTCAAATGGGCGGTGTGGCCACCTCAGATTCCACAGAGTTCCCGCAACAGCCCGGTATCCAGATGCTTCTCCACCAGATCCGCCAGCCGCTCGATATCTCGCTCGCGCAAGGCGTGGTAATCCACGTCCTGCACATCCTGCAACCCAGCCCAGCGCAGCAGCGCACTGCACGCCGCCGGCGATTCGAACAGCCCGTGCAGGTAGGTGCCGAAAATCTGCCCGTCAGCACTTTGCGCACCATCACAGCGGCCGTCATCCAGTTGCACGGCGGCGTTTTCCAGCGCCGGCCCGGTGGTCACGCCGGCATGAATTTCATAACCCGCAACAGGCGCATCTTCCAGCGCCAACCGACCACGCACATTGCGCAACTGCTTCTCTTGTTCGAGTTGAGTCTGGAAGGCCAATAGCCCCAAACCGGCGCTGGAACCCGGCGCACCTTCGAGACCCAGCGGATCATGTACGTGCTCACCGAGCATCTGCAGGCCGCCACAGATCCCCAGCAGTTTCCCGCCGTAACGCAGATGCCGGGCGATGGCAGCCTCCCAGCCGCTGGCTCGCAGGTACGCGAGGTCGCTGCGCACACTTTTCGAGCCAGGAAGAATGATCAGGTCGGCGGGCGGAATCGCCTGGCCGGGGCCGATGAATTGCAGGTCCACTTGCGGATGCAGGCGCAACGGATCGAAATCGGTGTGATTGCTGATGCGCGGCAGCACCGGTACCACCACCTTCAGCACCTGCTCGGCTTTATCGGCCTGGCGTTGATCGATGCCGTCCTCGGCCTCCAGGTGCAGGTCCATCACGTACGGCAGCACGCCGATCACCGGTTTGCCGGTGCGCTTTTCGAGCCAGTCGAGACCGGGTTGCAGCAACGCGATGTCGCCCCGGAAACGATTGATGACGAAGCCTTTGACCCGCGCCTGTTCGCTCGGCGACAGCAGTTCAAGGGTGCCTACCAGGTGGGCGAAAACCCCGCCGCGGTTGATATCGGCGATCAGCAGCACCGGGCAATCCACCGCTTCGGCGAAGCCCATGTTGGCGATGTCGCCGGCCCGCAGATTGATTTCCGCCGGCGAGCCTGCGCCCTCGACCATCACCAGCGGATACGCCGCGCTCAAGCGCTCGTGGGAGGCCAGCACCGCTTGCATGGCGATGGTTTTGTAGTCGTGATAGGCAACGGCATTCATGGTCGTGACAGCACGGCCATGGATGATCACCTGGGCACCGGTGTCACTGTTGGGTTTGAGCAACACCGGGTTCATGTCGGTGTGCGGTTCAAGGTGCGCGGCCTGGGCCTGTACCGCCTGGGCGCGACCGATCTCGCCACCGTCGGCGGTCACCGCACTGTTGAGGGCCATGTTCTGCGGCTTGAACGGCACCACCCTGACGCCTTGGCGGGTGGCCCAACGGCACAGCGCAGTCACCAGCGTGCTTTTACCGGCATCCGATGTGGTGCCCTGCACCATCAGCGTGGTCATTGGTTTTCCTTGGCGAAATCGTCGAACGCCTGCGCCAGTCGTACCCAGGCGATTTCGTCACCGGGCAAGCCGAATCGCAGGCTGCTGTTGTGCGTGAACAACCGCAGGAGAATGCCGCGCCGGGCCATGAACTCATGCAGTGCTTCGGCGCGCTCGGTGATCAGCCACTGGAACAGCGCACAACCGCCCTGAGGCTTGAAGCCGTATTGCTCCAGCAACGACGCCAGGCGCTCGCTGGCTTCTTCGGCGCGCACCCGTTGCGCCGTATGCGCCTCGGTATCGCGCAGGCAGGCCTGGCCCACGACCCGGGTTGCCCCGCTCACGGCCCAGGGCCCCACTTGTTCAGCGAGCAACTTGAGCAACTTGCGCTCGGCCAGCACAAACCCCAGGCGCACACCGGCCAGGCCGAAAAACTTGCCGAAGGAGCGCAAGACGATCAGCCCGACTTGATGGGCAAACGGCGCCAGGCTCAGTTGCGGCGTGTTATCCATGAACGCTTCGTCCACCACCAGCCAGCCACCGCGCTGGGCCAGTCGCGTGTGCCAGTCGAGCAGGCGACTGGGCGTCAGGCTCAGGCCCGTGGGGTTATTCGGGTTGACCACCACCAGCACGTCGAAACTGTCGATAAAGAAGTCGACTTCCTGCTCCAGCACTTCACGCACGATGTAGCCGTTGCGACGCCACGCCTCGGCGTGCTCGGCGTAACACGGCGACAGCACGCCGACCTTACCCGCCCGACGCAATCGCGGCAGCAGTTGAATCGCCATTTGCGAGCCGGCCACCGGCAATGCCTGCAGGGCGCCGTAGTAATCACAGGCAGCCTGCTCCAGATCATCGTCCGCCTCCGGCAAACGGGCCCAGGCCCGTAGCGGAATATCCGGCACCGGAAACGGCCAGGGCGCAAGCCCCGTGGACAGGTCCAGCCAGTCGGCTTCATCTATGCCGTATTCGAGCGCCGCCTTGCGCAGTCGCCCACCGTGTTCAAGCATAAAATTCGGCCCCCAGGCAGAGAATCAGCAGCCATAACCATACCCCGCGCTGGACCAATTGCCAGCCCCGGTCAATGGAGTCGGCATCCGCCGGCACGCCTTCGCCCAACTGCGGACGCTGATGCAGTTCGCCGTGATAAATCGCCGCCCCACCCAATTCGACACCAAGGGCACCCGCCCCTGCCGCCATCACCGGGCCGGCGTTCGGGCTGTCCCAGGTCGGGCCCTGGTTGCGCCAGCACTTCAACGCCAGGCGGGTTTTGCCCAGCAACGCGTAAGTCAGTGCCACCAGGCGCGCAGGAATGTAATTGAGCACATCGTCGACCTTCGCCGCCGCCCAGCCGAACCGTTCGAAGCGCTCATTGCGATAACCCCACATCGCATCCAGCGTATTGCTCAGGCGGTAGAGCACCACGCCCGGCGCACCCGCCACGGCAAACCAGAACAACGCCGCGAATACCGCATCGCTGCCGTTTTCCAGTACCGACTCGGTAGCGGCGCGGGCGACCTCGGTTTCATCCAGTTCGCTGGTCTGGCGACTGACCAGATAGCTCACGCGCGTACGCGCCGCTTCCAGGTCATTACTGCGCAGGGCCTTGGCCACAGGCGTGACGTGCTCACCGAGGCTGCGCATGCCGAGGGCGCAATAGAGCGCGAGAATCTCGACGATCCAGCCGACATAAGGCGCCCAGGAAAATGCCGTGACCAACAGCGTCAGCGGCAACACGGCGATCACCCACGCGGTGACGCCATGGCTGCGCCAGCCGCGACCGCCGCCGTTGAAACGTTGCTCGATGCGCTCGGCAAAACGGCCGAACGCCACCAGCGGATGCCAGCGTTTGGGTTCACCCAGCAGCGCATCCAGCGCGACCGCGGCGACACTCAACAACGCCACACTCATTGACTCACTCCCCAATAATTTTCATACAGCAATTCATGTAGCGGACGCGCCTGCGCCCAGCCTTCGAGCACCAGCATCGGCGCCGGGTAGAACTCCTTCACCGGCCCAAGGCACAGCACCGCCAGCGGCTTGGCTCCCGGTGGCAACCTCAACAAATCGGCCAGGGCTTGCGGTTCGAACAGCGACACCCAGCCCATGCCCAGCCCTTCGGCGCGGGACGCCAGCCACAGGTTCTGGATCGCGCAGGACAACGAAGCCATGTCCATTTCCGGTAAGGTGCGGCGGCCGAAGATATGCTGCTCGCGGTCGTCCATCAGCGCGGCGACCAGTACCTCGGCACAATCGTTGATGCCTTCGACCTTGAGCTTCATGAACTCATCGCTGCGCTCGCCGAGGGCTTCGGCGGTGCGGATGCGTTCTTCTTCCACCAGGGCCTGGATTTGCCCGCGCAAGGTGCGATCAGTGATGCGAATGAAGCGCCAAGGCTGCATCAGGCCGACACTGGGAGCCTGGTGTGCGGCTTCGAGCACGCGCCGCAGCAATTCGGGCTCGACGGTGCCGCCGCTGAAGTGACGCATGTCGCGGCGCTCGGCGATGGCACGATAGACCGCTGCGCGTTCGGCCTCAGAGAATTCGTTGTCGCTCATGACCGCTTCGCGAGCAAGCCCGCTCCCACATTTGAAAGTGAGCTGCCTGAAGAAACGCAATCCCCTGTGGGAGCGGGCTTGCTCGCGAAGGCGGCTTCAAGGTCCGGCGCAAACAGCGCGGCAATCGCCGAAGGGTTCGACGGAAAATAAAAGTGCACATAGGAGGCAGTCATCCGCCCCTCACGGTAAACCGCCTCCGCTCCGCGCCCGCCGTTAGGGCTCAAGCCACGGGCAATCGGCGCCAGTTCAGTGGTGGTCAGCGAATGGTGATAGGTGTGTCCGCGCAGCGAACCTTCCGGCAATTCCACCGCTTGCAACGCCAGTGCTGCCAGACGCTTTTGCATGACCGCATCACCGGCCAGCAAGCCAACCAGCTCGGCGCGAGTGCCCTCGACATCGGTCAGGGAATCGAGCAGATACAGCATGCCACCACACTCGGCAAGCAACGGTTTGCCTGCCCGGTGGTGGGCGCGGATCGCATCGAGCATCGCGGTGTTTTGCGCCAGCGCAACATGGTGCAGTTCCGGGTAACCGCCCGGCAGATACAGGCTGTCCGCCTCCGGCAACCCACTGTCGCGGATCGGCGAGAAGAACGACAACTCGGCGCCCATCGCCCGCAGCAGATCCAGGCTCGCGCCGTAGGTGAACGCAAAGGCTTCATCACGGGCCACGGCAATGCGCACACCGGCCAGCAGCGGTTCGGCCGCGATGACATCGGGGGCGGCGAACTCGACTGCCGGCGGCAATGCGACCTCGCAACTGCTGGCCAGGGCATCGGCGGCCGCATCGAGGCGCATGTCGAGATCGTTCAACTCACTGGCCTGCACCAGCCCCAGGTGCCGGCTCGGCAATTCGATCCCGGTTTCCCGGGACAGCGCGCCGTACCAGCGCAAACCTTCAGTCAGGCTGCCTTCGAGCAGTTGCGCGTGGCGCAGCGTACCGACACGATTGGCCAGTACGCCGGCGAACGGCAAGTCCGGCTGATAACGCGCCAGCCCCAGGGCCAATGCGCCAAAGGTCTGGGCCATGGCGGTGCCATCGATCACCCCCAGCACCGGCACACCGAAATGCCGCGCCAGATCGGCGCTCGACGGCGTACCGTCGAACAGCCCCATGACGCCTTCGATCAGGATCAGGTCCGCTTCAGCGGCGGCTTCCCACAGCAACCGGCGACTCTCCTGCTCGCCGACCATCCACATGTCCAGCTGATACACCGGCGCACCGCTGGCGCGTTCGAGGATCATCGGATCGAGAAAGTCGGGGCCGCACTTGAACACACGGACCTTGCGCCCCTGATTGCGATGCAATCGGGCCAGCGCCGCGGTGACGGTGGTCTTGCCCTGGCCGGAAGCCGGCGCGGCAATCAGTACCGCCGGACAGTGCCGAGGCTGACTCACAATTCGACGCCTTTCTGCGCTTTGATCCCGGCCTGAAAGGCGTGTTTGATCACACCCATTTCGGTGACGGTGTCAGCCATCTCGATCATTTCCGGCTTGGCGGCACGACCGGTGACCACCACGTGTTGCATCGGTGGTCGGGCCTGCAAGTCGCTGAGCACCTGATCGAGATCGAGGTAGCCGTGCTTGAGGGCGATGTTCAGCTCATCCAGCACCACCAGGCCGATGGCCGGATCGCGCAGCAGTTGCTGCGACACCGCCCAGGCGGCTTCGGCGGCGGCGATGTCGCGCTGGCGGTCCTGGGTTTCCCAGGTAAAACCTTCGCCCATCACATGAAAACGCACCTGCTCGGGAAAGCGCCGGAAGAACAACTCCTCCCCCGTGCTGTTGCGGCCCTTGATGAACTGCACCACGCCGCATTGCATGCCGTGCCCCATGGCGCGGGCGAGCATGCCGAAAGCCGAACTGCTCTTGCCCTTGCCATTGCCGGTCAGTACGAGCAGCAGGCCACACTCGTTCGGGGAATTGGCGATGCGCTCGTCGATCACGGCTTTTTTGCGCTGCATGCGCGCCAGATGGCGTTCGTCACGATCGGGGGTATCAGTCATGGGGGAGCTCTCCGTTGAGGCAGGAATAACGGCGGGCAGGCACAAGAATAGAAGGCAAAAAGCCTGGCATCGCCCACCGTGATGCCGCTGGATGAATCAGGCCGGTCTCCGGGCTCATGAGTGGCGCGGGGCCAGACTGTGCGCCTTCCCGCATCAAATCGACACAGTGGCATCACACACAGTTTTCACTCATATACCGTTGCGGGGGCAGCGCCGGAATTGCGGGCCTTCGACCAACAGAAGGACTCACTCACCGGTTTCCCTGTTTCACTCTATCGACCCAAGCCACAGAGCACCTGAAACAAGCCGCGAAGGTTAGAGGGTTGGGGGTGGAGCGTCAATTAAAGCCGGGCGGCCATCGACCGAATAACTGCCATCAATCAATAAACTGACGTCAATCTTGTGCCACGCTCTCAGCAGTGATATCAAAGAGCCACAAACTCACAACACAACAACAAGGGTGAGCCCATGCAAGGCATGATCATCAGCAATCCAAAGATGGAATTCCTGCGCCCGGTGCTCGAGCACTGGTTCGAATGCATCGACCGTTACAACGCTGTCCGCGGTGATGGCGACACACCGTACTGGCACGACGAAAAGGCCAATCTCGGACTGCTGTCTGCCGCCGCCTGGATGGCCGAGATGGTCACGCTGCAACAGACGCCCACCCGCAAGCAGACCGAAGAAGGCGAACGCAACAGCCGCGCCGACCTGCTCCTGGCCTCGCCCGAAACCCGCGCCTACATCCAGACCAGCCAGCGCTGGCCACGGGTCAACAACCTCAATCTGACCCAGGCCTTGCTCGACATCGCCAGCGATGCGAAGCGCCTGAGCCACGCCAGCGACCTGAAACTCGGCTGCCTGTTCGTCGCCCCGCAAAAAGCCCAGCAGGGCGCCACACCGGAAGAACTTCAGGACATGGTCGATGACCTGCAAAAGGAACACAGCTGCGCTGTCGCCTGGTATTTCCCTTATGCCTACCGCAAGTTGCGCAACGAAGCCGGCAACTATCACCCCGGCATTGCGGTGCTGTTCAAGGAAGCACGTGGCTGAGGGTTGAACCATCGGACGACAACGCTTCTCTATGATTAGAACAAGGCATTCATAGGGAAGACCAGCATGCGCACGCCCCCGCTCGTTCTCGTTATCGCGCTCTGCGGAGGGCTCGCCGCTTGTGACGAGACCTCCCGCCTGCAAGTCTCCGACGGTACCGGCCCGTCACCCCAACTACCAGAACCCAACAAGACACTGGTTCCGACCGTGAACATCGCCCCGGCCATCGGCTGGCCACAAGGTGCGAAACCCGTCGCCGCCACGGGCACTCAAGTGACCGCTTTTGCCGAAGACCTGGATCACCCCCGCTGGCTTTATGTGCTGCCCAATGGCGACGTGCTGGTGGCGGAAACCGCCGCGCCACCCAAACCCGAAGACGGCAATGGCATTCGCGGCTGGGTCATGAAGAAAGTCATGGGGCGTGCCGGCTCTACCGTGCCCAGCCCGAACCGCATCACGTTACTGCGGGACAAGGATCACGATGGCTTCGCGGAAACCCGCACAGTGTTTCTGCAAAACCTCAATTCCCCCTTCGGCATGACGCTGGTCGGCAACGACCTGTACGTGGCCGACACTGACAGCCTGCTGCGATTCCATTATGAAAACGGCGATACGCAGATCAAGTCACCAGCCATCAAGGTGATTGACCTGCCGGGCGGCCCTCTGAACCACCACTGGACCAAAAACGTCATTGCCAGCAAGGACGGCAGCAAGCTGTACGTCTCCGTGGGTTCCAACAGCAACGTCGCCGAAAACGGCATGGACAAGGAAGAAGGTCGCGCAGCGATCTGGGAAGTGGACCGTGCCACGGGCCGGCACCGGATCTTCGCCTCCGGTCTGCGCAACCCCAACGGCATGGCCTGGGAACCGCACAGTGGCGCGCTGTGGACCGCGGTCAACGAACGGGATGAAATCGGCGGCGATCTGGTACCTGACTACATCACCTCGGTGAAGGACGGCGCGTTCTATGGCTGGCCGTTCAGTTACTACGGCCAACATGTCGATATTCGCGTTGAACCGCAAAACCCGGACCTGGTGGCCAAGGCTATCGCTCCGGACTACGCCGTCGGCCCGCACACGGCGTCACTGGGCCTGACCTTCGCCGAAAACAGCAAGTTGCCGCCGCCGTTCACCCAAGGGGCATTCATCGGGCAGCACGGCTCATGGAACCGCAACCCCCGCAGTGGCTACAAAGTGATTTTCGTACCGTTCAGCGCAGGCAAACCTGTCGGAAAGCCCGTTGAAGTGCTCACAGGTTTTCTCAACGACAAGGAACAAGCCATGGGCCGCCCGGTGGGCGTGGTGATCGACCGGCAGGGTGACTTGTTGGTGGCCGATGATGTGGGGAACAAGGTGTGGCGGGTGTCGGCAGTAAAATAAATTTCCAACTGCCTACATATTCCCCTGTGGGAGCGGGCTTGCTCGCGAAGGCGATGTATCAGTCAACAGATGTGGCGTCTGACATTGCGCATTCGCGAGCAAGCCCGCTCCCACAGGGTTCAGGGTTCTAGCGTTTGCGACAGAGTGTGAGCCCGTCACCCAGCGGCAACAACGACAGATCCACCCGCACATCGTCCTTCAACGCCAGGTTGAGTGCCTGGATCGCCCGGGTGTCCGCGCTCTCGGGGCTGGCCTCAAGCACGCGCCCACTCCACAGCGTGTTATCGAACACCGCCAGCCCGCCGACCCGCAGCAATCCCAGGGCATGTTCCAGATAAGCCGGGTAGTTGGCCTTGTCGGCATCGATGAACACCAGGTCGTACTGCCCGCCCTGCCCTTGTCGCTCAAGCTCGGCGAGGGTTTCCAGGGCCGGGGCCAGTCGCAGGTCAATCCGCCCGGCGAGCCCCGCTTCTTGCCAGTAGCGCCGTGCGATAGCGTTGTAGTCGCCGGGGATGTCACAGCAAATCAGCGAACCGTCAGCGGGCAATGCCGCCGCCATGCACAGGGCGCTGTAACCGGTAAAGGTGCCGACTTCGAGCAAGCGCCTGGCCCCCGTCAGTTTCACCAGCAAAGCGAGAAACTGCCCCTGCTCAGGCGCCACCTGCCAGCGCGCCATTGGCAGCGCCTGGGTCTCATCGCGCAAGCGCTTGAGCAGTGGTGTTTCGCGCAGGGAAACATCGAGCAGGTATTGGTACAGGGCGTCGTCAAGATTAAGCGTGCGAGCAGTCATGACCAGCAGCTCCGAACGTTACGGGTTGCGCGCCAGATGTTCAGGCTGCAGAACACGCTTGGCGCTCAGATAAGCCTTTTGCCAATAAGCCTTGGACAAGCTGTCGAGCTTCACAGTGCCGCCGGTGGCCGGCGCGTGGACGAAGCGCCCCTCTCCCACGTAGATGCCGGCATGACTGACCTGGGATCCGCCATTGGTGGCGAAGAAAATCAGGTCACCGGTTTGCAGGCCTTCCTTGCCCACATTCGCCGCTTGCATGGAGATCATCTCGCGAGTGGTGCGCGGCAAGGCAATGCCGGCGACATCGCGGTACACGTAAGCGATCAGGCCGCTGCAATCAAACCCGGAATCCGGCGTGTTGCCACCCCAGCGATAAGGTGTACCCACCAGGCCAAGCGCGCGAAACAGCACGTCTTCCGCCTCGGGTGAAAAAGCTTGTGAGGAGCCAAATACGATAGGAGCGCGAACCACCGGTGCAGGAGGCGGTGTGCGGCTGGCGCAGGCACTGAGCAGCGCTGCGAAGAACATGATTGCGAGGCGGGCCGACGTCGTCATAAGCAGAGCATCCTGATCTGGCTGCGGCTTTTTCTGCAGAGAGCGCAGAAAAGAAAACCGCCTGCGTGGGACGCAGGCGGTTTGCCATCATTCGTAGATCAAGATTCTAGCGGCTACGCGACAAACTTCAAGTAAGACTTTAAGTTCGCCTTACAAAATGTCCGCTTATTTACGTGCAGTGACGATTGGCGACGCGTTCGGTGCCATCGCCAGGGCGCGCTTGGCTTCGATGAAGGTCTTGCTCCAGTAGCTGTCGCCCAGGCTATCGATGCGCACACCACCGCTGCGGCGGCTGCTGGAGTGGATGAACTGGTTGTCACCCAGGTAGATCCCGGCGTGACTGACACGACCACGACGGCCGTTGGTTGCAAAGAACAGCAGGTCGCCCGGCTCAAGCTTGCTGCGCGAGACCAGCGGAGCGTCCACGTTGATCATTTCGCGGGTGGAGCGTGGCAGGTTCATGCCAGCTTCTTCGCGGAACAGGTAACCGATGAAACCACTGCAATCGAAGCCGGCTTCAGAAGTACCGCCGAAACGGTAACGGGTACCGATCAGGGACATGCCACGTTCGAGGATGCTGTCGGCCAGGACCGGAAGCTGGTAGGACTTGCCGCCAGCGAAGTCTGCGAGTTCTTTTTCGGTAGCCAGTTCTTCCTGAAAGAGAGCGGAAGACTGAGCGGTAGCAGAGTTTTGAACCTGTTGTTGCGGGGCTTGCTGGGACACCGGAGTGTGGGCAGCGCAACCGAACAACAGGGTGACGAGTGCGAGAGGCACGAGGGGTGCGAAGCGATTTAGCATGGGCACGACCGTGGCTGAAAGTTGTAAAGAAGCCGAGACTATGCCCGCTATCATCCTCATTTGCAAATTCAATCGATCTTTTTGTGACTTATCCGTTTCTCGTTTACATCTAAGCGCTTAAGCCCATTTTAAACATACACGCAGCCTGCAACCTTGCAGGAAAGCGGGGTTTCTGGCGCCTGCAATATGCCGAACTCGCTAAAAGCCCCGGTTTCAGTGGGTTTACCAGCCGAGGGTTTCTTTCAAAAACGGGATTGTCAGCTTGCGCTGAGCCTGGAGGGAGGCCTGATCGAGACGCTCGAGCAGCTCGAACAGCGCACTCATGCTGCGGGTACCGCGAGTCAAAATGAAATGCCCGACTTCATCGGTCAGATGCAGCCCGCGACGGGATGCGCGCAATTGCAGGGCACGCAATTTGTCCTCATCGGACAGCGGGCGCATCTGGAAGATCAAGGCCAGGGTCAGGCGGGATTTGAGATCCGCCAGCTTCACCGGCAACTCCCGAGGGGATGTCGATGCGGCAATCAGCAAGCGTCGACCGCTGTCGCGCAAGCGATTGAACAGATGGAACAGCGCCTCTTCCCAGTCCGCACGCCCGGCAACCACTTGCAAATCATCCAGGCAGACCAGTTCGTACTGTTCGAGGTTGTCGAGGATTTCAATGCCGCGATCGAGCAGCTCGGCCAGCGGCAGATACACCGCCGGCTCGCCCAATTGCTCGAAGCGCAGGCAGGCGGCCTGTAACAGGTGCGTACGCCCTACCCCGTCCTTGCCCCAAAGGTAGATCAGGCTTTCGGTCCAGCCGGCGTCGGCTTCGCACAGCCGCTCGACATAGCCGAGTGCAGCGGCATTGGCGCCTGGGTAGTAGTTGATAAAGGTGGCGTCGTCACGCAGACGCACACCTAGGGGCAGCTGAATCGGTTTCATGCTGACTGAACAGTTCCAAAGGAACCGTTAGTGGCCTCTGTGTAAAGTTTGCGAAGTTTATACCCGTGAAGCGGACCGCACAATGCGACAGACCACAAGCAAAATCAAAGGTTTGCGTTAACGCACCGGTTTTGTGGCAGATTCTCTGGCAGTGCATGTAACTGTCGCATGAAGCAAGCAGGCTGACTTGGCACGAACCCGGGCAGCCTGCCATCACCTATCGACGCCTCTTACACCTGCGGCTCGTCGACACTCCCGTAGATTTCAGAATCCTTATACAAATCATGTACATGCCGCACCAGAACCATGATCACCGCGGCGACCGGCAATGCCAGTAGCACACCGGTAAAGCCAAACAGCTCACCACCGGCCAGAATCGAGAAAATCACCGCCACCGGGTGCAGGCCAATCCGGTCACCGACCAGCAAAGGGGTCAGCACCATACCCTCCATCGCCTGGCCGACCATGAACACCGCGACAATGCCGAGCATCGGGTAAAGATCACCACCGAACTGGAACAGCCCCGCAAGCAGCGCCGCGCCAATGCCGATGATAAACCCCATATACGGCACGATCGCTGCCAAACCCGCAATCAGGCCAATCAGCAAGCCCAATTCCAATCCGACCAGCATCAGGCCTGCTGCGTAGATCACACCCAAGGCCACCATTACCAGCAACTGTCCACGCACGAACGCTCCGAGCACTTCATGGCATTCACCCGCCAGCGATACCGCGCGCGCTTCACGATCACGGGGCAGCAGACTGCGGACCTTGGCCATCATCAGGTCCCAATCCCGCAACAGGTAGAAGCTCACCACCGGAATCAGCACCAGATTCGCCAACCAGCCAATCAACGCCAGCCCCGAAGCAGTGGCATGACTCAGCACCACACCGACAACATCAGTAGTCTGACTCATGTGTTCGCTGATGGCGGCCTTGAGCTTGTCGAACTTCCAGAAACCGTCCGACAGGCCGAACTTCGATTGCGCCCAGGGCAACGCCGTGTGCTGTAGCCAGTCGAGCATCTGCGGAGCCAGCTCATACAAACGAAACAACTGCCTGGCGAGCAACGGCACCAACACCAACAGCAGCGCGGTGAAGATCAATGTAAACAGGGTAAACACCGCCACGACACCCCAGGTTCGAGACAGACCTGCCTTCTCCAGTCGATCCACCAGCGGGTCGAACAGGTAGGCCAACAGCAGCGCCACCAGGAACGGCGTCAGGATCGGATGTAACAACCAGACAAACGCACAAAGCAGGACCACCCCACCGAGCCAGAACCAACGCCGCGTATCGGCCATGAACCACTCCATTGCGTCTATATAAAGAAAGAAAAACTACCAGCGAAAACGCAATTGCGGGGTCGGGGCTGGCGCGGCGGCTGGCACCGAGCCGCCAGTGGCTGGCTGAATTGGCGCTACCGGGGTCGGGGCCTGACCCGCCGGTGCTTCCTGCAGCCTCGCCAGCGACAGTTGTGCACGCAGTTGATCGGCGCTGCCATTGACCCGATAGAGAATCCGGTCGCCCTCGACACTTTGCACACGCCCGCCAAATGGCTCCAGCAAACGCCCGAGCGCCGCGTAGTGCTCAAGATTCATGCCTTGCACTTCCAGCAGTTGCTCGCTCGAAGCACCGGGTTTGGCGACAAACCGCGGCGCCAGGCGCTCGTTGACCGCCAGCATCACCGCATCAGCCACGGCAGCCTGATCGACGCCCTGCACGGTGCCGGCCTCTTTCTGATCGCCCAGCCACAGGCGCCACTTGGCTTGCCACTGCCCGCCCTCTTCCTGGGCGTGTACCGCGAGCAAGGCGTCGGCGTTGTAACGTTCCGATGCGGCATGCAATGGGGCGGGATCTGCGCCTTCCAGATTCGGCGCGGTCGCGACGATCTGTTCGTTCAGGTCCGCCAACGGCAAACGCAATGGCAAGCCACGGTGCTGGGCAGCCCGACGCAGCGGCGCCGCGCTGGCCTGGCCGTCGCCCACCAGGCTTGAACCTTCGGTGGAATCATTCAACCACCAGCCGAGGATCGACGGCCGATTGGGCCCCCACATGGCCAGGCCGGCACGGCGCAAGGCCTGCTCGGTGGTACCCGGGTCGAAATCGACTTTCAGGACTTCCGGCGGCCCGGCCTCAAAGCCGTATTGGCTGATGATCTGTTGCGGGTCTTTGCGAATCGCTGCCAACCCGGGACTTTGAGCAGCCTTGGGGTCGCCGGTCAGGCGCAACACCAAGGTGTCCAACGCACGCTGAGTCGCCTGGTCGCGCTCCTCGGGCGACTGGCCATTCACCGGCTCGCGCACCTGGTAAAGGCCTTTGACGGTTTCGGCGTGACTGACCAGGCTGACCACTGACAAACAACTCACAAGCAAGAATTTACAAAAACGCATGGAAGCATCCTGACGACAAGAGCGGCTGGAACAGACCGCATGAAGACGATCGAGCAAGACTGTGACCCTTGCCCGACGCAAAACATTCACACGTCCCGGGTAAGTTTTCGCACTGTCATAACGATAGACGGTTAATCGCGATACCTTATACAGCCATGCAGGATGCCACCGACACCGCACATTAACGGTTTTTTTTGAACGGATATGGCCCTGCTGTCGGCCTGAGGATGGCCGCTGCGGCTCAAGCCTGATAAAATCGCGCGCCTTCGCAGACCGGCAACAGCCGGGTAGTGTCCGAATAGCGCGCATGGTTCTCGCCTACGCAGTTTCGGCGCTCCCGACGGACTCGGTCGTTACCCAGAAATCCCCCCCCTAAAGGCCTGGATCATGAGCAAGCAACCCTCCCTGAGCTACAAGGACGCCGGTGTAGACATCGACGCCGGTGAAGCATTGGTCGAACGCATCAAGAGCGTCGCCAAGCGCACTGCGCGCCCGGAAGTCATGGGCGGCCTGGGCGGTTTCGGCGCCCTCTGCGAAATCCCGGCCGGCTACAAGCAGCCCGTGCTGGTTTCCGGTACTGACGGCGTCGGCACCAAGCTGCGCCTGGCACTGAACCTGAACAAGCACGACAGCATCGGCATCGACCTGGTTGCCATGTGCGTCAACGACCTGGTGGTGTGCGGCGCCGAGCCGCTGTTCTTCCTCGACTACTATGCAACTGGCAAACTGAACGTCGACACCGCTGCCCAGGTTGTGACCGGCATCGGCGCTGGCTGCGAACTGTCGGGCTGCTCGCTGGTTGGCGGCGAAACCGCTGAAATGCCGGGCATGTACGAAGGCGAAGACTACGACCTGGCCGGTTTCTGCGTCGGCGTCGTGGAAAAATCCGAAATCATCGACGGTTCCAAAGTCGCTGCCGGCGATGCCCTGCTCGCCCTGCCGTCTTCCGGCCCGCACTCCAACGGCTACTCGCTGATCCGCAAGATCATCGAAGTGTCCGGCGCCGACATCGAAAACACCCAGCTCGACGGCAAGCCGCTGACCGACCTGCTGATGGCCCCGACCCGTATCTACGTGAAGCCGCTGCTCAAGCTGATCAAGGAAACCGGCGCGGTCAAAGCCATGGCCCACATCACCGGTGGCGGCCTGCTGGACAACATCCCGCGCGTGCTGCCAAAAGGCGCGCAAGCCGTGATTGACGTGGCCAGCTGGAACCGTCCTGCAGTGTTCGACTGGCTGCAAGAGAAAGGCAACGTTGACGAGAACGAAATGCACCGCGTGCTGAACTGCGGCGTGGGCATGGTCATCTGCGTGGCTCAGGAGCACGTTGAAACCGCCCTGAACGTCCTGCGCGAAGCTGGCGAGCAGCCTTGGGTCATCGGCCAGATCTCCACCGCTGCCGAAGGCGCGGCTTCGGTTGTACTGAACAACCTCAAGGCACACTAATGCAAGAGCGGATGTCTCAGACCTGTGATGTGGTGGTGCTGTTGTCCGGCACCGGCAGTAACTTGCAGGCCCTGATCGACAGCACGCGGACCGGCGACAGCCCGGTCCGCATCGCTGCGGTGATCTCCAACCGCGCCGACGCCTACGGCCTGCAACGCGCCAGGGACGCGGGTATCGACACCCGCTCTCTGGATCACAAGGCTTTCGAAGGTCGCGAGGCCTTCGACGCCGCGCTGATCGAACTGATCGACGCCTTCAATCCCAAACTCGTGGTACTGGCCGGATTCATGCGCATTCTCAGCGCTGGCTTCGTACGCCACTATCAGGGCCGCCTGCTCAATATCCATCCCTCGCTGCTACCCAAATACAAAGGGTTACACACTCATGAGCGCGCGCTGGAGGCTGGCGACACCGAGCACGGCTGCTCCGTGCACTTCGTCACCGAGGAACTCGATGGCGGACCACTGGTCGTACAGGCTGTAATACCGGTAGAGTTACAAGATTCGCCGCAGAGTCTGGCGCAGCGGGTCCATGTTCAGGAACACCTGATCTACCCGATGGCCGTACGCTGGTTTGCCGAAGGTCGTCTGGCCCTCGGCGAGCAAGGTGCTTTACTGGATGGACAGTTACTCGCGGCCAGCGGCCACTTGATTCGAAACTAGGAGATTTTATGCGTCGCGCCCTGCTCTTCGCTTGCGCTCTGCTCGCCTTGCCCTTCGCCCAGGCGGCAGACCTTCAACCTTTCTCCGCCAGCTACACCGCCGACTGGAAACAGCTGCCCATGAGCGGCACTGCCGAGCGCAGCCTCGAAAAAACCAGCGACGGCAAATGGAAACTGAGTTTCAAGGCGTCGATGATGATCGCCAGCCTGTCCGAGGAAAGCACGCTGACCCCGGACAAGGACACGCTTCTTCCAGAGTCCTACCACTTTGAACGTGGCGGTTTGGGCAAGGCCAAGAAATCGGATCTGGATTTCGACTGGAACACCAAAGTGATCACCGGCACCGATCGTGGCGACGCGGTCAAGGTTCCGCTGAACCGCGGCATGCTCGACAAATCCACCTACCAACTGGCCTTGCAGCACGACGTTGCCGCCGGCAAGAAAAGCATGAGTTATCAGGTGGTCGATGGCAATGATGTAGACACCTATGACTTCCGCGTGCTGGGCTCGGAAAAGGTCGACACCAAGGCCGGCAAGATCGATGCAATCAAGGTTGAACGTGTACGCGACCCGACACAGAACAAACGCATTACCGTGATGTGGTTCGCCAAGGATTGGGATTACCTGCTGGTTCGCCTGCAACAAGTCGAAACTGACGGCAAGGAGTACAACATCATGCTCCTGAACGGCACGGTCAACGGCAAGGAAGTCAAAGGCAGCTGATTCGGATCGATACCATGAAGCCCCGCCATTGCGAGGCTTTTTTGTGAGTTCGAAAATTGGAACACCCGACAAGCGCGATGGCTCTATACCTTCAAGGTCTTTTTTGATCGAATGAGTTTTCCTGTCGCCTGCGAGGTTTGCCATGTCTGTTACCGTCAATACCGTCTCCGCCGAAGGTTTTCGCCACAGCGTCCAGATCGATGACCATGAACTCTTCGCTGACGTGCCCGTCACGGCGGGCGGAGAGGGCTCGGCGCCAGAACCGCACGATTATTTCGATGCCGCGCTGGGTGCCTGCAAAGCCCTGACCCTGAAACTGTATGCCAGGAAGAAAGACATCCCGTTGACCGGTGTCGGCGTCGAGGTCAAGCGCGACAACAGCCAGGAACAGAAAGGCCAGTACGCGCTGCACGTCAAACTGACCCTCAAGGGTGTACTCACCGACGCCCAGCGCGATGAGCTGCACCGCGTGGCCGATCGCTGCCCGATCCACAAGCTGATGACCACGTCTGAAATCAGCATCGAAACGCATTTGTCCGAAGGCGCGTTCAGCCAATAGCGGCAAGGGCTGCGCAAGCGGGTTATGCTCGAATGCATCACCCGCTCAGCTTGGAACGCACCATGAACACTCCGCTCGTGATCCGCCCCCGCACCGAAGATGTCGAAGGCCAGCCGATCCTCCGCCCGCTGCCATCCGCCAAGTGCCGCAGCGTCGGGCCATTCGTGTTTTTCGACCACATGCTGGAAACCCGTTATCCACCGGGCAAAGGCATGAACATCCGCCAACATCCGCACATTGGCCTGTCCACCCTCACCTACTTGTTCCAGGGGCAGATCCAGCACAAGGACAGCCTCGGTTCCGATCAAGTGGTCGGGACTGGCGACGTCAGCTGGATGACAGCCGGCAGTGCCATTGCCCACGTTGAACGCACGCCCGAGGCCCTGAGAGAAAGCGGCTTCACGATGCACGGCTTGCAGATCTGGCTGGCTTCGCCCAAGGATAAAGAACAAGGTCCGGGGCATTACAGCCACCATCCGGCGTCCACCTTGCCGGTCA
The DNA here is from genome assembly GCF_019955895.1 of Pseudomonas sp. GL-B-12. Lineage (NCBI taxonomy): Bacteria > Pseudomonadati > Pseudomonadota > Gammaproteobacteria > Pseudomonadales > Pseudomonadaceae > Pseudomonas > Pseudomonas sp. GL-B-12. The sequence continues at coordinate 29,670 of NZ_JAHBCX010000029.1, read as the reverse complement.
GCGAAAACCTGGGGGTGAAGATTCGCATGATTGCCGGGTCAGGCTTTTGCCTGGAATCGCCAGTGCCGGTGCTTTCTCCTACGCTGTACGCGGAATTGCACCTGCAAACGGCGACGACATTGCTCATCCCCACCGAGCATGAAGAACGTGCGCTGTATGTGTTGAGCGGCGAGGTGCAGCTGGATGGCGAGCCGATAGAGCCGTACTCGCTGGTGGTACTGCCTGCCGGGGAAGAGATGACCCTGTTTGCTGAAAGCGACAGTCACGCCGTTTTGTTCGGCGGTGCTCCGCTGGACGGGCCACGGCGGATCAACTGGAATTTTGTCGCGAGCGATCCGGCAGCGATTGATGAAGCACGCCGGCGTTGGGCGGCCGGGGACTGGCCGACAGTGCCGGGGGAAGTTGAGCGGATCGAATTGCCCTGAGATTTTAGTTGCCCGTGAAACCGCCTTCGCGAGCAAGCCCGCTCCCACATTTGATCGGGTTGATCACAAGATTTGCAAACAATGCAAATCCCTGTGGGAGCGGCGGTGCGACGATTCGACTTGCTCGCGAAGAGGCCGGTTCAGACACTGACAAAGTCGGTGCCTGACACCAGATCAACCCTTGAACACTTCATCCAGCAAGTTATGCATCGACGTGAAGGCCCGGGCAGCCACCTTGGCGTCATACATCATCATGCCCGGCACCTTGGCGTGCGGGTCGGTGAACGAGTGGAATGCACCGCCGTAGCTCAGCAACTGCCAATCCACACCCGCCGCGTTCATTTCATCTTCGAACGCCGGCAACTGCTCCCTCGGCACCAGTGGATCGGAGGCGCCGTGCAATACCAACACCTTACCCTTGATGCTTATCGCATCGGCCGGATTCGGTGTGTCCAGCGTGCCGTGGAACGACACCGCGGCCTTCACCGGCGCGCCGGTACGGGCAAACTCCAGGGCGCAGCAACCGCCGAAGCAGAAACCGAAAGTGGCCAGTTTCGCAGTATCGACAGCCACTTCACCCTGGCTTTGCAGCTGTTCGAACGCCACCTGCATGCGCTTGCGCAGCAATGGGCGGTCATTCTTCAACGGCATCATGGCCGCGCCGGCCTCGTCATTGTTCGTCGGACGAACCGATTGACCGTAAAGGTCTGCGATCAGCACCACATAACCCTTGGCGGCCACCGACCTGGCGATCTCCTCGGCACCGGCGCTGACGCCCATCCAGTTCGGCGCCATCAACAAACCCGGGCGCGGGCCTTTGTGGTCGGCATCGAAGGCCAGACGGCTTTCGTAAGCCTGGCCGTCAATCTGATAGGCAACGGAACGTACAGTGATTTGGCTCATTTCTGACTCCTAATGTTTTAGCACCGGAATGAAAAAACCCGCCGAAGCGGGCTTTTCTACAACACAGTCAGGCCGATAGCTCGACCAACAGCTTGTTCAGACGGCGCACATAGGCCGCCGGATCTTTCAAGCTGTCGCCGGCCGCCAGGGCCGCCTGATCGAAGAGGATGTGCGACAGGTCGCCGAAGCGCTCGTCGCTCTGCTCGTTGTCGAGCTTCTCGATCAGCGGGTGAGCCGGGTTGAATTCGAAGATCGGCTTCGAATCCGGAACCTTCTGACCGCTGGCTTCCAGGATCTGGCGCATCTGCAAGCCCAGGTCCTGCTCGCCGATGGCCAGGATTGCCGGCGAATCGGTCAGGCGATGGGACACCCGAACTTCCGCAACGGATTCGCCCAGCGCGGTCTTCAGACGCTCGACCAGACCTTCTTTGGCCTTGGCGACTACTTCCGCGGCTTTCTTGTCCTCTTCCGAGTCCAGGTTACCCAGGTCCAGGTCACCGCGCGCCACGTCGACGAAGCTCTTGCCGTCGAAGTCGCTGAGGTAGCTCATCAGCCACTCGTCGATGCGGTCGGTCAACAGCAGCACTTCGATGCCTTTCTTGCGGAAGACTTCCAGGTGCGGGCTGTTTTTGACCTGGGCATAGGTTTCGCCGGTCAGGTAGTAGATCTTGTCCTGACCTTCCTTGGCGCGCGCCAGGTACTCGGCCAGGCCAACAACCTGCTCGCCATCGTCGCCATGGGTCGATGCGAAACGCAGCAGGCCGGCGATTTTTTCCTTGTTGGCGAAATCTTCTGCCGGGCCTTCTTTCATGACCTGACCGAAGTTTTTCCAGAAGCCCTTGTATTGCTCAGGCTCGTTCTTCGCCAGTTTTTCCAGCATGTCCAGGACGCGCTTGGTCAGCGCCGACTTCATCGAGTCGATGATCGGGTCTTTCTGCAGGATTTCCCGCGACACGTTCAGCGACAGGTCGTTGGAGTCGACCACGCCCTTGATGAAGCGCAGGTACAGCGGCAGGAAGGACTCGGCCTGATCCATGACGAACACGCGCTGCACGTACAGCTTCAGGCCTTTCGGCGCTTCACGCTGGTACAGGTCGAACGGCGCACGGCTCGGCACGTACAGCAGCGAGCTGTATTCGAGCTTGCCTTCGACCTTGTTGTGGCTCCAGCTCAGCGGGTTTTCGAAATCGTGAGCGATGTGTTTGTAGAACTCCTGGTATTCCTCGTCCTTGATCTCGGTACGCGGACGGGTCCACAGGGCGCTGGCGCGGTTGACGGTTTCCCATTCAACGGCCGGTTGCTCTTCGCCTTCGGCGGCTGCCACTTCTTTCGGCAACTCGATCGGCAAGGCGATGTGGTCGGAGTACTTCTTGATGATGTTGCGCAGGCGCCAGCCATCAGCGAACTCGTCTTCACCGGATTTCAGGTGCAGGACGATGCGAGTGCCACGCTCGGCCTTGTCGATGGTCGCAACTTCGAAATCGCCTTCGCCCTTGGACGACCAGTGCACGCCTTCGCTGGCAGCGCTGCCGGCACGACGGCTGTACACATCGACTTTGTCAGCGACGATGAATGCGGAGTAGAAACCGACACCGAACTGGCCGATCAGGTGCGAGTCTTTCTTCTGGTCGCCGCTCAGGTGCTTCATGAAATCGGCGGTGCCGGACTTGGCGATGGTACCCAGGTGGGTGATCGCGTCTTCGCGGCTCATGCCGATACCGTTGTCTTCGAGGGTGACGGTTTTAGCGTCCTTGTCGAAGCTCACACGGATTTTCAGTTCGGCGCCACCTTCCAGAAGCTCTGGCTTGGCCAGGGCTTCGAAACGTAATTTGTCGACAGCGTCAGAGGCGTTCGAGATCAATTCGCGAAGGAAAATTTCCTTGTTGGAATACAGCGAATGGATCATGAGATGCAGCAGCTGCTTCACCTCGGTCTGGAAGCCCAGGGTTTCCTTTTGAGTTTCCACACTCATGGTCATCAAACTCCAATCAGATGGCATAAGCCGCGACCTTGAGGGTCGACGGCGGGTTGTCCTCAGAGTTTGGGGCACCGTTCAGGATTTCAAGGGCTCTTCGAGTTTGAAATGTGCACGGGCCGTGGCAATGGGCTCGGCTTCGGTGCTTTGCCAGGCGGTAATCGCCACATTGGCGACCCGGCGACCCTGGCGCCAAACCTGGCATCGGGCCCAGGTATCGCGAAATTGCCCGGCACGCAGGTAATCCAGGGAGAAGTCGATGATCTTCGGCACCCCGGGCGATCCGGTAAACACCAACAGGTGCAGCGCCGCGGCCAACTCCATGAACCCGGCGATCACACCGCCATGAATCGCCGGCAACAAAGGGTTACCAATGTTGTCCTTGTTCGCTGGCAGTTTGAACAGCAACTCATCTCCCACCCGTGAACATTCGACGCCAATCAGCCGGGCGTAGGGAATCAAATCCAGCAGCGAGGCGTAATCGCCCTGCTCGTGGGCCTTTTGCAATTGCTCCTTCAGAGACTCGCTCATTGCGCACCTCCGGCAACCGCGCCACCAAAGCCCTTGGTGCCTTTGATGCCCTTGCCCATGCGCATGAAAGTGCCCATCACATGGGCAATGGGTTGCCCGGGGTCATCCTGATAGGCGAAGCCACGGGCAAAAATCACGTCGGTGGTGACCCGATAGCACTGGGCAAAGCCATAGACATCCTTATGCGGCTCGGCGGCGTGCATGTAGTCGATGCGCAGGTCGAGGGTCGGGCAGACCTCGAATTCCGGGAGCACGCAGAGGGTCGCCATGCCACAGGCGGTGTCCATCAGCGAGGTCAGCGCCCCGCCATGAATCACGCCGGTTTCAGGATTGCCGACGATCTGCGGGCTGTACGGCAGCACAATCGTCAGCCCTTCGCTGCTGGCGCTGTGAACGCTTAGTCCAAGTACCTGGCAATGTCGCAGCGCCGACAGAAAGCGCATCGCACGCTCAAAAACGGGGTTTTCAGCCATTTGATAAAAACTCTTGTTTATGTCCGTACAGTGCAGTGGCGGTACAGGTAAAAGTTCCGCACTAGAACAAACTTATATATCTGAAAGAATTAAGGAACTTAACCCTGATGCCTGGGCTCTTAATGCCAGTAGATGCTTTTCATCAGGAGAAACACCCCATGCGTAAGACTTTAGCTATTGCCTTGATGTTGACCGCTTCCCTCGGTCTCGCTGCCTGCGATAAAAAATCCGAGGACAAAGCTCAAGATGCTAACCAACATGCTGAGCAAGCCCAGCAAAAAATGAACGAAGCTCAGGATAAAGTGAACGACGCGGCGAAAGAAAACGCCGAAGCCGCCAAAGATCAGGCTGCTCCGGCCGCTCCGGCCGCTCCGGCCGCTCCGGCCGCTCCGGAAGCACCTAAGTACTAATACGGTTTTTAGAGTGGCAAAAGAAAACCCGCCAAGTGCGGGTTTTCTTTTGCCTTGAAAAAAGTGGTTAGAGCAAAATCGTTCGAAAGGTCGGACTAATCATCAACAACAGCGAACAGATTAATCCCACCAGCCAAACCAGACTGAGTTGCCGAGCCAGATCCTTCCAGTAACACACTGGATAGTCAGTGCGCGGGTACCCGATCAGGCTGCCTCTTTATTCATCTCGGGCAATGGCGCCTCTGTTGGGGTATAGACCATCACATCGAGAACGTCGGAGTGAAACTCACGGCGATACAATACGAACACCACACCGGCACTCATCAACATGAACAGCCATGGGCTGACGAACCAGGCCAGCATGGTCATGCCGAAGTAATAAGAGCGCAGGCCAAAGTTGAACTGGTTGGCGGCCATCGAGATGACACGGGCTGCACGGGCGGCAAAGGCCTTGCGCTCCTGCTCGGACACATGGCGTTCACCGACCATCGGCGCCGAGCCGACCAGAATGGCGGCGAAGTTGTACTGGCGCATGCACCAACTGAACGTGAAGAACGCATAGACAAACACCAGCGCCAGGCACAGCAACTTGATTTCCGACATGCCCTGGGACGCCTGTTGCACCATCGGGATATCCGCCAGCAACGATACCGCCCGTTCCGAAGCCCCCAATACCGTGAGAATACCCGCCAGGATAATCAACGTACTCGAGGCGAAGAACGAAGCATTGCGCTCGAGGTTGCCGATCACGCTGGCATCGGCGATGCGATTGTCGCGCAGCAGCATGCGGCGCATCCAGTCCTCACGATACAGGTGCAGCACACTGGCCAGACACGCGGTGTCACGGCCTTTCCAGGTGGCATAGCGGGTGTACCCGCCCCAGCAGATAACGAACCAGATGGCGGCAAGAATGTGGATCAGGTTGGCTTGGATGAACGACATGCAGGTCCTTGTGATGTAAATGCGGGTTACACAGACCCTTTGTGGGAGCTAGCTTGCTCCCACAAAGGGTGTTGCAGTGCTTCGACGTTAGCTCAACGGAAAAGACACCGCATCCCTCACAAAAAAATGCCCCGTATCGATTGATACGGGGCATTTCTGTTTCTGCTCAAGACCCGCTTGTGGCGGGCCGTGAAGCGACTTAAGCCAAGGCTTCGGCGCGCTTGCCCAGCAGACGATCGCAAACCACCGCGACCACCAGTGTCATCACCGATGGCACCAGCCAGGCCAGGCCCTGCTCGCTCAGCGGCAGGTGGGCCATTTGCGTCGGCATCCAGTCCGCCAGGCCTGCACCCTTGAGGGCGTCGATCAGGCCGAAGATGAACGACACCAGCATGACCGGGCCGAGGATACGACCCTGCTCATGCCAGAAGTCCTTGCAGAAGCTCAACGCCACCAGAACGATGCACGGTGGGTAGATCGCGGTGAGCACCGGGATCGAGAACGCAATCAGCTTGGTCAGGCCCAGGTTCGACACCAGTAGCGAGAATGCAGCGAGAATGATCACCAGCGTCTTGTAAGACAGCGGCACCACACGGCTGAAGTATTCGGCGCAGGCACAGGTCAGGCCGACCGCAGTCACCAGGCACGCCAGGGAGATCAGCACGGCAAGGAAGCCGCTGCCCAGCGAACCGAAGGTGTGCTGCACATAAGCGTGCAATACCGCCGCGCCATTGGCAGCGCCAGCGGCCACTTCATGGCTGCCCGAACCGAGACGGAACAGGCTGACGTAAACCAGCGCCAGGCCCACGCCGGCAATGAGCCCGGCGATGATCGCGTAGCGGGTGATCAGTGCCGGCGACTCGACGCCGCGGGAACGGATGGCGTTGACGATGACGATGCCGAACACCAGGGCGCCCAGGGTATCCATGGTCAGGTAACCATTGATGAAGCCTTGGGAAAACGGCGCCGCCACGTATTCAGGCGTGGCTTGACCAATGTCACCGGCCGGCAAGGCGAATGCTGCAATGCCCAGCACGGCCAGGGCGATGATCTTAAGCGGCGCGAGGAAGCGCCCTACGGTATCCAGCAAACGGCCCGGATACAGCGAGATGAAGAACACCAGCAGGAAGTACACCGAACTGTAGAGGAACAACGCCAGCGGGCTCTCGCCGGTCAGCGGCGCCAGGCCCACTTCGAAGGATACCGTCGCGGTACGTGGCGTCGCGAACAGCGGGCCAACAGCGAGGTAGCACGCAGCCGCCAGCAGGCCACCGGCGACTTTACCGATCGGGCTGCTCAAGGCATCCATTGCACCGCCGACCTTGGCCAGCGCTACAACGGTGATCACCGGTAGACCGACCGCGGTGACCAGGAAGCCCAGCGCCGCCATCCAGACATTGGGCCCGGACTGCAAACCGACGATAGGCGGGAAGATGATGTTGCCAGCCCCGACGAACAGGGCAAACGTCATAAAACCAAGTGCCAGGATGTCCTGGCCTTTCAACACTTTCATTAAGGAAATACCACACTACTGAATCGGAATTTAGAGAGGGATTTCCCTATGGGTGAGGGAAATGCTGTCAGTCCTATAAGACCGACCCTTTTAGCGCGTTGTCGCCTTGTGGGCCGCAGACGCAAAAATGGCGAGTAGCCTAACGAATTTGGTCGATAAACGCACTGTTAGAGGGCAAACTATCCGATATACGACATCTTTGTGTCGTGTTTACATATCTAATTTCCACTACAAGTCCCTGTGGCGAGGGAGCTTGCTCCCGCTCGGCTGCGTAGCAGTCGCAAGTCAGGCGAATGCGATCTACCTGATGTAACTCAATCTCAGGATTTGGGGTTGCTTCGCAACCCAGCGGGAGCAAGCTCCCTCGCCACAAAAATCCCGACACATATCGGATGCCGGAAACGACAAAGGCCACCCGAAGGTGGCCTTTGTTTGGTGAAGCGTCAGCTAAGCGCGAGGCTTATTTGACAGCCCAACCAGTCAGCTCGGCCAGGGCCTTGCCGATGTCTGCCAGCGAACGCACGGTTTTAACGCCTGCGTCTTGCAGAGCAGCGAATTTCTCGTCTGCAGTGCCTTTGCCGCCAGAGATGATTGCGCCAGCATGGCCCATGCGCTTGCCCGGAGGAGCAGTCACACCAGCGATGTAGGAAACAACTGGCTTGGTCACGTGTGCCTTGATGTAGGCAGCCGCTTCTTCTTCAGCCGAACCGCCGATCTCACCGATCATCACGATCGCTTCGGTCTTCGGGTCTTCCTGGAACAGCTTCAGGATGTCGATGAAGTTCGAACCCGGGATCGGGTCACCACCGATGCCGACGCAAGTCGACTGACCGAAACCGGCGTCAGTAGTCTGCTTCACAGCTTCGTAGGTCAGGGTGCCGGAACGGGAAACGATACCGACCTTGCCTGGCAAGTGAATGTGACCTGGCATGATGCCGATCTTGCATTCGCCTGGGGTGATCACGCCTGGGCAGTTAGGGCCGATCAGGATAACACCCAACTCGTCGCACTTAACTTTAGCGTCCAGCATGTCCAGGGTAGGAATGCCTTCGGTGATGCACACGATCAGCTTGATGCCGCCGAAAGCAGCTTCCAGGATCGAGTCCTTGCAGAAAGGAGCCGGAACGTAGATCACGCTGGCGGTGGCGCCAGTGGCAGCTACAGCGTCTTTCACGGTGTTGAACACTGGCAGGCCCAGGTGCTCGGTGCCGCCTTTGCCTGGAGTTACGCCACCAACCATCTTGGTGCCGTATTCGATGGCTTGCTGGGTGTGGAAACTACCTTGCGAACCGGTAATACCCTGGCAGATAACTTTGGTGTCTTTATTGATCAGGACGCTCATTATTTGCCCTCCGCAGCTTTGACAACTTGTTGAGCAGCGTCGGTCAGGCTGGTAGCAGCGATGATGTTCAAACCGCTTTCTGCCAGTACTTTAGCGCCCAGCTCAGCGTTGTTGCCTTCAAGGCGAACAACAACCGGGATTTTCACGCCGACTTCTTTCACAGCGCCGATGATGCCTTCGGCAATCATGTCGCAACGAACGATGCCGCCGAAGATGTTGACCAGTACTGCAGCGACGTTAGTGTCGGACAGGATGATCTTGAACGCTTCGGTAACGCGTTCCTTGGTAGCACCGCCGCCCACGTCGAGGAAGTTGGCTGGCTTGCCGCCATGCAGGTTGACGATGTCCATGGTACCCATGGCCAGGCCAGCACCGTTGACCATGCAACCGATGTTGCCTTCCAGCGCTACGTAGTTCAGTTCGAACTTGGCAGCGTGCGCTTCGCGCGGATCGTCTTGCGACGGATCGTGGAAAGTCTTCAGCTTAGGCTGACGGTACATGGCGTTGGCGTCGATGTTGATCTTGGCGTCCAGGCAATGCAGATCGCCGTCAGCCTTGATCACCAGCGGGTTCACTTCCAGCAGGGCCAGGTCGTGATCCTTGAACAGTTTGGCCAGACCTACGAAGATCTTGGCGAACTGGGCAACTTGCTTGCCTTCCAGACCCAACTGGAATGCCAGTTCGCGACCCTGGAATGGCTGAGCGCCAACCAGTGGATCGATAGTGGCTTTGAGAATTTTTTCTGGAGTGTCGTGAGCGATTTTCTCGATGTCCACGCCACCTTCGGTGGAAGCCATGAACACGATACGACGGCTCGAACGGTCAACGACAGCGCCCAGGTACAGCTCTTTAGCGATATCAGTGCACGATTCAACCAGGATCTTGGTGACTGGCTGGCCATTGGCGTCAGTCTGGTAAGTCACCAGACGCTTGCCCAGCCACTGCTGTGCGAAGGCTTTGGCGTCTTCTTTGCTGCGAACCAGCTTTACGCCGCCCGCTTTACCGCGACCACCGGCGTGGACCTGGGCTTTGACAACCCACTCGCTGCCGCCGATTTTATCGCAAGCTTCTGCTGCTGCTTCCGGGGTGTCTACCGCGTAACCGGTGGAAACTGGCAGGCCGTATTCAGCGAACAGCTGCTTACCCTGATACTCGTGAAGATTCATGCTTATTACCGTCTTCGTTAGGTACTGCGCATTCGGTGCTGCACTCATTCAAGTGCCGCACCACCTGTGACTGCTGCTTGCATAGCCTTTCCGGATACCCGGTGCAGCTATGCAAGACTGCGTCCAGCGGATATTCCGCGGTGAGTCTTGCATGCAAGGCTCACGACGGGCCATACCGCCGTGGTTTCTTATTATCTCTTTCGAACATGTGAAAACTGCTGCGCTAGGAAATACTGCGTTAAAAACAGGCTCGAAATGCTCATTGACTAACGTCAACTCCGCTTCCTCACCTGTTTTTGCCTTGTCTTTCCGTCGCTCGCTACGTTTTCACAAAGCCCTCAACGCTTCTTGCGGTTGGCGATGTGGATGGCGCCGCCATTCACTGCCAGAGCAGCTTCGTGCAAGGCTTCAGACAGGGTCGGATGGGAGAAAACCATCATGCCCAGGTCTTCAGCGCTGGTGCCGAATTCCATACCGATCGCGCCCTGCTGAACCAGTTCGGCAGCGCTTGGGCCAATCACGTGAACGCCCAGTACGCGGTCTGTCTTGGCATCTGCGATGACCTTGACGAAACCACCGGTGTCGTTGGCAGCCATGGCACGGCCAGAGGCTGCGAACGGGAAGGTGCCGACGTTAACTTCAACGCCTTCAGCTTTCAAGGCCTGCTCGGTTTTACCAACCCATGCGATTTCCGGGTGAGTATAAATAACCGACGGGATCAGATCATAGTTCATCTGGGCCTTGTGGCCCTTGATGCGCTCGACAACCATGATGCCTTCTTCCGACGCCTTGTGCGCCAGCATCATGCCGCGAACCACGTCGCCGATGGCGTAGACGCCCGGTACGGTGGTGGCGCAGTGATCGTCAACGTGCACGAAACCGCGCTCGTCCAGGGTCACGCCGCAGTCGGCAGCCAGCAGATCAGTGGTCACCGGACGGCGACCAACGGCTACGATCAGCTTATCGAAAGTGATGTTCTGTTCGCCTTTGGCATCGGTGTAGTTCACCACGACTTCGTCGCCGTTCACTTTGGAACCGGTCACGCGAGCGCCCAGCTTGATGTCCAGACCCTGTTTGGTCAGGGTTTTCAGCGCTTCCTTGGAAACAGCGGCGTCCGCTGCCATCAGGAAGGTGTCCAGGGCTTCCAGGACAGTCACTTCTGCACCCAGACGCGACCAGACCGAACCCAGCTCCAGACCGATCACGCCAGCGCCGATCACGCCCAGACGCTTAGGCACGGATTGGAATTCCAGCGCGCCAGTCGAATCGACGATCACATTCTGGTCAACCGGAGCTGGCGGAATGTCGATCGGACGCGAACCTGGAGCCAGGATGACGTTTTCGGCTTCGATGATTTCTACCGAGCCATCAGGCTTGGTGACTTCGACTTTCTTGCCGGCCAGCAGCTTGCCGTGACCCTGGATGGAGGTCACACCGTTGGCTTTGAACAGGGTCGCAACGCCGGAGGTCAGGCCTTTGACAATGTTGGCCTTGCGGCCGACCATCGCTGGCACGTCCATGGTCACGCCAGCGTGATTGATACCGTGGATCGCGAAACCGTCCTGGGCTTCGTGGAATTTCCACGAGCTGTCCAGCAGGGCCTTGGATGGAATGCAGCCGACGTTCAGGCAAGTACCGCCCAGAGCCAGTTTGCCTTCCTTGTCGGTGTACTTCTCGATGCAGGCAGTGCTGAGGCCCAGTTGGGCGGCCTTGATGGCAGCTACATAGCCGCCAGGGCCCGCGCCGATCACTACTACGTCAAATTTCTGAGTCATAAAAGGTTCCCTTTTAGCAACAAGCTACAAGCCGCAAGCTACAAGCTTGAAGCCCACTCGCTCGCTTTGAGCTTGGGGCTTGCAGCTTGCAGCTTGCCGCTGCTTTTTAGATATCCAGAAGAAGACGAGCCGGATCTTCCAGCAGGTTCTTGATGGTCACCAGGAAGGTCACAGCTTCTTTGCCATCGATCAGACGGTGATCGTAGGACAGTGCCAGGTACATCATCGGACGGATAACGACCTGACCGTTGATGGCCATCGGACGCTGGATGATGTTGTGCATGCCCAGGATGGCGGCTTGTGGCGGGTTGACGATCGGGGTCGACATCATCGAACCGAAAGTACCACCGTTGGTGATGGTGAAAGTACCACCGGTCATTTCGTCCATCGACAGTTTGCCGTCGCGGGCTTTCTTGCCGAAGGTGGCGATGCCGCCTTCGATTTCAGCCAGGCTCATCAGTTCGGCGTTACGCAGAACCGGTACAACCAGGCCGCGATCGCTGGAAACTGCAACGCCGACGTCAGCGTAGCCGTGGTAAACGATGTCGCCACCGTCGATCGACGCGTTAACAGCCGGGAAGCGTTTCAGCGCTTCGGTAGCTGCTTTCACGAAGAACGACATGAAGCCCAGGCGCACGCCGTTGTGGGACTTCTCGAACAGATCCTTGTACTTCGAACGCAGCGCCATGACTTCGGTCATGTCGACTTCGTTGAAAGTGGTCAGCATCGCCATGTTCGACTGAGCTTCAACCAGACGCTTGGCCACGGTTGCACGCACACGAGTCATCGGTACGCGCTTCTCGATGCGCTCGCCAGCAGCGAATACCGGAGCAGCGGCGGCAGGCGCAGCAGCCTTGGCAGGCGCGGCAGCCGGAGCGGCTTTCTTGGCAGCAACGGCTGCAACCACGTCTTCCTTGGTCACGCGACCGCCTTTACCGGTGCCGGCTACGGAAGCGATGTTGATGCCGTTTTCTTCAGCCAGCTTGCGAGCAGCCGGTGCAGCAACAGGATCGTCTTCGCCTTCGGCAGCTGGAGCAGCAGCTTGTGCAGCAGCTTGTGCAGCGGCCGGAGCAGCAGCGGCTGGAGCAGCGGCAGCAGCGCCGCCTTCAACGATGGAGCCCAGGACTTCGTCGGACAGAACGGTTTCGCCTTCGTTCTTGACGATAGCGCCCAGCACGCCGTCAGCGGTAGCCAGCACTTCCAGCACGACTTTGTCGGTTTCGATGTCGACGATCAGTTCGTCGCGCTTGACCGCGTCGCCCGGTTGTTTATGCCAGGTGGCAACGGTGCCATCGGCAACCGATTCCGGGAAAGTGGGGGCTTTGATCTCGATAGCCATTGTCTGTGGTTCCTTAAATTCGGTTTCAGGTGCGCGAAGGCGTTAAACAGTAAAGGCGTCTTGCAGCAGTTGTTCCTGCTGCTCGGCGTGCATCGATGCGTAACCGCATGCAGGTGCAGCAGAAGCCTCACGGCCCGCGTACTCGAGTACGAGAGACTTGTTGAGGTTTCCGACGCTGCGACGCAAGTGGTGTTGGCTGCAGTACCAGGCACCCTGGTTCATCGGCTCTTCCTGACACCAAACGATATGTTTGAGGTTGGTGTAAGGAGCCAGGACTTCATTCAAGTCGTCCTCAGGGAATGGGTACAGCTGCTCGATACGCACGACGGCGATGTCGTCACGACCTTCGGCACGGCGTTTTTCCAGCAGGTCGTAGTAGACCTTGCCGCTACACAGAACAATGCGCTCGACCTTTTTCGGGTCTTGGGCATCGATTTCCGGGATAACGGTCTGGAACGAACCTTCGGCCAGATCTTCCAGCGTCGAGATGGCCAGCTTGTGGCGCAGCAGCGACTTCGGAGTCAGGACTACCAGTGGTTTGCGCAGCGGACGAATGACCTGACGGCGCAGCAAGTGGTAGATCTGAGCCGGCGTCGTCGGCATGCACACCTGAATGTTGTGCTCGGCGCACAGCTGCAGGTAACGCTCCAGACGAGCCGAGGAGTGCTCCGGCCCCTGCCCCTCATAACCGTGCGGCAGCAGCATGGTCAGACCGCACAGACGGCCCCACTTGTGCTCGCCACTGGTGATGAACTGGTCGATAACCACCTGGGCACCGTTGGCGAAGTCGCCGAACTGGGCTTCCCAGATCACCAGCGCATCAGGCGTGGTGGTCGAGTAACCGTATTCGAACGCCAGTACGGCTTCTTCGGACAGGAACGAATCGTACAGGTCGAAACGTGGCTGGCCGTTGTACAGGTTCTGCAACGGGATGTAGGTGCCCGCGTCTTTCTGGTTGTGCAAGACAGCATGACGGTGCGAGAACGTACCGCGGCCGATGTCCTGGCCGGTCATGCGGATCGGGTGACCTTCGAACGCCAGGGTCGCGTACGCCATGGTTTCGGCGTAACCCCAGTTGATCGGCAGGCCGCCGGCTTGCATCTTCTGACGGTCTTCGTAGATTTTCGCGACCTGGCGCTGAACCACGAAGCCTTCCGGGATTTCCAGCAGCTTGGCGGACAGTTCCTGCAAGGTCTTGAGGTCGAAGCGAGTGTCGTGACGTGCGGTCCAGGCGTGGCCCAGATACGGACGCCAGTCCACGAACAGCTCTTTGTTCGGCTCTTTGACCAGGCTTTTCACTACGTGCAGACCGTTGTCCAGCGCGTTGCGGTATTCGTCGACTTTCGCCTGAACACGCTCTGCGTCCAGCACACCGCCCTGGGTCAGACGATCGGCATACAGCTCACGGGTGGTGCGCTGTTTGGTGATCTGCTGATACATGATCGGCTGGGTGCCGCTTGGCTCGTCGGCCTCGTTGTGGCCGCGACGACGGTAGCAGACCAGGTCGATCACCACGTCACGCTTGAACTGCATGCGGTAGTCGATGGCCAGCTGGGTCACGAACAATACGGCTTCCGGATCATCACCATTCACATGGAGGATCGGCGCCTGGATCATTTTCGCAACGTCGGTCGCGTACTCGGTGGAACGCGAGTCCAGCGGGTTGCTGATGGTGAAACCGACCTGATTGTTGATCACGATGTGCACGGTACCGCCGGTCTTGAAACCGCGGGTCTGCGACATCTGGAAGGTTTCCATGACCACGCCCTGACCTGCGAATGCAGCGTCACCGTGGATGGAGATCGGCAGAACCTTCTCGCCGGTTGGATCGTTACGACGGTCCTGACGGGCGCGAACCGAACCCTCGACCACCGGGGAAACGATTTCCAGGTGGGACGGGTTGAACGCCATGGCCAGGTGAACTTCACCGCCGGAGGTCATCACGTTGGACGAGAAGCCCTGGTGGTATTTCACGTCACCGGAACCCAGCTCGACCTTCTTCTTGCCTTCGAACTCGTCGAACAGCTCGCGCGGGTTCTTGCCGAAGGTGTTGACCAGCACGTTCAGACGGCCACGGTGGGCCATGCCGATGACGATTTCCTTGGTGCCGTAGGAACCGGAACGCTGGATCAGCTCGTCGAGCATCGGAATCAGGCTTTCGCCGCCTTCCAGACCGAAACGCTTGGTACCCGGGTATTTGGTGCCCAGGTATTTTTCCAGGCCTTCACCGGCGGTCACGCGCTCGAGCAGGTGGCTCTTGATGTCGGCGGAGTAGGTCGGACGACCGCGCACGCTTTCCAGACGCTGCTGGAACCACTGGCGCTGCTCGGAATCGGTGATGTGCGTGAACTCAGCGCCGATGGTGCGGCAATATGTCTGCTGCAACGCTTCGTGTATTTCGCGTAGGCTCGCTTCCTCTTTGCCGATGAACAGGTCGCCGGCACGGAAGGTCGTATCAAGATCGGCATTGGTCAAGCCGTAATGATTGATCGACAGGTCTGCAGGTGCAGGACGCTGCCACAGTCCCAGCGGGTCAAGCTGGGCTGCCTGGTGGCCACGCATACGGTAGGCCTGGATCAATCGCAGCACTTCAACTTGCTTCTTCTCGTGCTCACTGCTCACGCTGCCGGCGGAAACCGGTTGGGCGCGGCGCTGGTTCTTTGCCAGCAGGACGAAATGATCGCGAATTGTGGAGTGCGAAACATCGGTGGCAGTGTTGCCGTCAGCAGGCAACTTCTGGAAGTAGGTGCGCCACTCTTCTGGCACAGCGTTAGGGTCGTGCAGGTAGAGCTCGTAGAGCTCTTCCACATAGGCAGCGTTACTACCGGATAGGTAGGCGCTGTTCCACATGCGCTGCATCACGCTTTCTTGCATGCTTGGTCACCCTCGGTTAGGGGAACACCATCGGTGTCGACACCGAGCAAACTTGCAGAAGTCCGAATGCAGCGACCAAAACAAGCCACTAGGATCACACTGATAGTCCGGGTACCAGCCCGGATGCCCCTGCTTGTCTCATTTCTTCAAAATAAGAGCCGCAGCCTTTTAAGCTGCTGCTCAGGTTAAAACTACGGCGCCGGTTGAAGCCTGCGCCGTAGCATCTACGGGTACAGCGGTCCTACGGGTACAGCAGCTGAATCACACGCCGCTCGAGAGCAACATGTTACGGATGTGACCGATGGCCTTAGTCGGGTTCAGGCCTTTCGGACATACGCTGACGCAGTTCATGATCCCGCGGCAGCGGAATACGCTGAACGGGTCATCCAGCGAAGCCAGACGCTCGGACGTCTTGGTATCACGGCTGTCTGCCAGGAAGCGGTACGCTTGCAGCAGAGCAGCTGGACCCAGGAACTTGTCCGGGTTCCACCAGAAGGACGGGCAGGAAGTCGAGCAGCAAGCGCACAGGATGCACTCGTACAGACCGTCCAGCTTTTCACGCTCTTCAGGGGACTGCAGACGCTCGATGGCCGGAGCCGGCGTGTCGTTCTGCAGGTATGGCTTAACCTTTTCGTATTGCTTGTAGAAGATGCTCATATCGACGACCAGGTCACGGATAACCGGCAAACCTGGCAGAGGGCGAACGATCAACTTGTTACCTTTTACGACAGCAGACAGCGGCGTGACGCACGCCAGGCCGTTTTTGCCGTTGATGTTCATGCCGTCGGAACCGCAAACACCTTCACGGCAAGAGCGACGATAGGAGAAACCCTCGTCCTGCTCTTTGATCAGGGCCAGCACGTCCAGCACCATCAGGTCTTTACCACCGGTATCAACCTGGAATTCCTGCATGAACGGCGCGGCGTCCTGATCAGGGTTGTAACGATAAACGCTGACTTGCAACATGGCGGCCACCCTTAATAAGTCCGAATCTTAGGTTCAAAAGTCGGAACAGTCTTCGGCGAGAAGTTCACGGCACGCTTGGTCACGCGCTTGTCACCCGGGAAGTACAGGGTGTGGCACAGCCAGTTTTCGTCGTCACGGTCTTCGAAGTCTTCACGGGCGTGAGCACCACGGGACTCTTTACGTACTTCTGCAGCGATGGCGGTGGCTTCGGCCACTTCCAGCAGGTTCTGCAGTTCCAGAGCTTCGATACGCGCAGTGTTGAACGCCTGCGACTTATCGTTGATCTTCACGTTGGCGATGCGCTTGCGCAGGTCAGCCAGCTGGGCAATACCCTTCTGCATGTATTCGCCGGTACGGAATACACCGAAGTAGTTCTGCATGCAGTTTTGCAGCTCGCGACGCAGGGTAGCCACGTCTTCGCCTTCGGTACGCTCATTCAGAGCGGACAGGCGCGCCAGGGCAGCCTGGATGTCGGCGTCGGTGGCGTCGTCGTATTCGATACCGTCGGTCAGCGCCTTTTCCAGGTGCAGGCCGGCAGCACGGCCGAAGACCACCAGGTCGAGCAGCGAGTTGCCGCCCAGACGGTTGGCACCGTGAACCGATACGCAAGCCACTTCACCCACTGCGAACAGACCAGGGATGATTTCATCGACGCCTTCGCCGTTCTGGGTGATTGCCTGACCGTGAATGTTGGTCGGAACACCGCCCATCATGTAGTGGCAGGTTGGAACAACCGGAACCGGAGCAACAACCGGGTCAACGTGCGCGAAAGTCTTCGACAGTTCGCAGATGCCTGGCAGGCGGCTGTGCAACACTTCCTCGCCCAGGTGGTCGAGCTTGAGCATTACGTGGTCGCCATTCGGACCGCAACCGTTGCCGGCGATGATCTCTTTAACCATCGAACGGGCAACAACGTCACGACCGGCAAGGTCTTTGGCGTTCGGAGCATAACGCTCCATGAAACGCTCGCCGTGCTTGTTGATCAGGTATCCACCTTCACCACGGCAACCTTCAGTAACCAGTACACCAGCGCCGGCGATACCGGTCGGGTGGAACTGCCACATTTCAATGTCTTGTACCGGCACGCCGGCACGCAGCGCCATGCCAACGCCGTCACCGGTGTTGATCAGGGCGTTGGTGGTCGAAGCGTAGATACGACCTGCACCGCCGGTAGCCAGTACGGTGGCCTTGGCACGGATGTAGGTGGTTTCGCCGGTTTCGATGCAGATGGCGATCACGCCGACGAACTCGCCTTCGCCGTTCTTCACCAGATCGACAGCGTAGTACTCGTTCAGGAACACGGTACCGGCTTTCAGGTTGCCCTGATAAAGGGTGTGCAGCAGAGCGTGACCGGTACGGTCGGACGCAGCGCAAGTACGCGCAGCCTGGCCGCCTTTACCGTAGTCCTTGGACTGACCGCCGAATGGACGCTGGTAGATACGACCTTGCTCGGTACGCGAGAATGGCATACCCATGTGGTCCAGCTCGTAAACGGCAGCCGGGCCTTCCTGACACATGTATTCGATAGCGTCCTGGTCGCCGATATAGTCGGAACCCTTGACGGTATCGTACATGTGCCAGCGCCAGTCATCGTTCGGGTCAGCGGACGCGATTGCGCAGGTGATGCCGCCCTGGGCGGATACAGTGTGCGAACGGGTCGGGAAAACCTTGGTGATCACGGCAGTCTTGTGACCGCCCTGTGCCAGTTGCAGCGCTGCGCGCATGCCGGCACCGCCACCACCAATAATGATGGCGTCGAAAGAAATCGTTGGAATGTTAGCCATGACTCAGATACCCCAGAGAATCTGCACGCCCCAGACGAAGTAAGCGAACATCGCAACGCCGCATACTGCCTGGAAAAGGAAACGTATAGCCGTCGCGGACTTGCCGAACGCCATTGGCGTCAGGTAGTCGGTCGCGATGGTCCACATGCCGACCCAGGCGTGAGCGCCGAGGGCAACGAGGGCCAGGAGGCTGAAGATACGCATTCCGTTGTGGGCGAACAGTTCATGCCACTGGGCGTACTCGAGGCCGGGATGGGCCACGATGTATCCGATCAGGAAGATGAAGTAAGCCGCGAGAACGACCGCAGACACACGTTGCGCCATCCAGTCATAGAGGCCCGAACGCGACAGGTTCGTGACGTTAGTTACCATATCCAAACTCCTGCCAGAACGATTACCACCACGGAAACGGCGATAACGATTTTCGAGCCCAGCTTGCCGCCTTCCAGCGTCTCACCGATGCCCATGTCCATGATCAAATGGCGCACACCGGCTACCAGGTGATAAAGCAGAGCGGACAGGATGCCCCATGTCACTAGCTTGGCTAGCGGACTGGTCAGACACGCTTTCACCTGACCGAAGCCTTCCTCGGAACTCAGCGACTTGTCCAATGCGTAAAGCATGATGGCAAGGCACACGAAGAGGATGACACCGGAGATTCGGTGAAGGATGGACGTGTAAGCAGTGACTGGGAGTTTGATGGTCCTTAGGTCTAGGTTTACAGGTCGTTGGCTTTTCACGGCTTTTTTTTCACACTGAAGAGCCCCTAACAATCAGGGCAAAGTTGTTGGGGAGTGCACTGGTCAGGTAACCACCACCCAGGGATGCGACCCCCAATGAAAGCAAGCCCAAAAGCCCTTGGCGGTCGGTGGCCGAGTATAGACAGTTAGGCTACTAATGACAACGCAAACACCTAACCCAAACAGCTGATTGCGCAACTGACATAAAAGGCGTAAATGGCAGCCAATTTCGAGAAAAAAGTCCGGTTAAAGCCTTCTGGAGCAAGACTTTAGGCAAATTGACATTCGAATTTATCTCACTATAGTGGTGCGGGCCCTGCGTGGGGGGTCTGTCTGATGATTTCAAGCATAAATAGGAGGCCACATGGCTGACAAAAAAGCGCAGTTGATCATCGAGGGCGCAGCCCCCGTCGAGCTGCCCATTTTAACCGGCACCGTTGGTCCCGATGTTATCGACGTTCGGGGCCTGACGGCCACGGGCCGTTTCACCTTTGACCCTGGCTTCATGTCGACCGCCTCGTGCGAGTCGAAGATCACCTATATCGACGGCGACAACGGCATCCTGCTGCACCGCGGCTACCCGATCGAACAGCTGGCTGAAAAGTCGGACTATCTGGAAACCTGCTATCTGCTGCTCAACGGCGAACTGCCGACCGCAGAACAGAAGGCCCAGTTCGTCAGCACCGTGAAGAACCACACCATGGTTCACGAGCAGCTGAAGACCTTCTTCAACGGCTTCCGTCGCGACGCCCACCCGATGGCCGTCATGTGCGGCGTAGTCGGCGCCCTCTCGGCGTTCTACCACGACTCCCTGGACATCAATAACCCGCAGCATCGCGAAATCTCCGCGATCCGCCTGGTTGCCAAGATGCCGACCCTGGCCGCGATGGTTTACAAGTACTCCATGGGCCAACCCATGATGTACCCGCGCAACGACCTGTCGTACGCGGAAAACTTCCTGCACATGATGTTCAACACCCCGTGCGAGATCAAACCGATCAGCCCGGTACTCGCCAAGGCCATGGACCGGATCTTCATCCTCCATGCCGACCACGAGCAGAACGCTTCGACCTCCACCGTACGCCTGGCCGGCTCTTCGGGTGCCAACCCGTTCGCCTGTATCGCCGCCGGTATCGCTGCACTGTGGGGCCCTGCCCACGGCGGTGCCAACGAAGCCGTACTGACCATGCTCGATGAAATCGGCGATGTTTCGAACATCGACAAGTTCATCGCCAAGGCCAAGGACAAGAACGATCCGTTCAAACTGATGGGCTTCGGTCACCGCGTTTACAAAAACCGCGACCCACGCGCCACGGTAATGAAGCAGACCTGCGACGAAGTGTTGAAGGAACTGGGCATCCAGAACGATCCGCAACTCGAACTGGCCATGCGCCTGGAAGAGATCGCCCTGACCGACCCGTACTTCATCGAGCGCTCGCTGTACCCGAACGTCGACTTCTACTCGGGGATCATCCTCAAGGCGATCGGCATTCCGACCAGCATGTTCACCGTGATCTTCGCCCTGGCGCGGACCGTCGGCTGGATCTCCCACTGGAAGGAAATGCTCTCCAGCCCGTACAAGATCGGCCGTCCGCGCCAGTTGTACACCGGCTACGAGTCGCGTGACATCACCAAGCTGGAAGACCGCAAGTAAGCGCTGTCTTGCTGTAGGTTGTTGAGTTGTACCGGGAACGGCCTCTGCTTTTTATATAAAGAGCAGGAGGCCGTTTTTGTTTGTGCGTTTTGTCGCGACTGGCTTTGGTCGGGTACATATCCGTTTTTTCTGTAACGACCACTTAGGGTTCCGCCCTTACGGCGGGTCACTTTCGAAGAGCGCGAAAGTAACCAAAGCGCTCTGCCCCTTACGTTCGGTGCCTCGCCCAGGCTCGGCATACCCTCGCTCCGGTCCTGCTCCGTGGGCCCGCCGCCATCGGCCATCCATGGCCGGCGGCGGCTAACCCGGCATCCATGCCGGGTTGCCCACTGCGCAGAACCTCCACTCGGCCTCTCGAGGGGGCAAGAAGATCAAGATCAAAAGCCAAAGCGAGGCGGCCTACCGGCCGGCCTGCTTGCTGGTTGAGCTCGCTGCAGAATTTCGGTCGGCGAGCAGGCTCGCTCCTACATAAGAGCAATGGCAGAGCGGCGTACACCTACTGCTCCTCACCACTCATCAGGCCGAGCGTTAGCTCGCCTGCAGCTCTTGATCTTGATCCACCCGCCCCCTCGGCAGGCTGAGTGGAGGCGTTCATCCGGGGGTGGGCGCGCAGCGCCGTTCGGCGAAGCCGAACACATCGAGAGGAGGTCGAGCGAAGCCGACCGGAGGCGATGCCCCCGGATGAATGCCGGAGCGAAGGAACCCCGAGCCTTAGCGAGGGGCCGCACGTTCGGGGCGAGCGTTTTTTGGGTTACTTTTTTTAGGCGCTTGTAAAAAAAGTGACTCGCCGTAAGGGCGAAACCATAAGCCGCCGTTACCGCAGGAATGGATATGTACGCGGCCAACAAAAGACAGGTCGGCTGCCAGGCCGCCTTCGCGAGCAAGCCCGCTCCCACAGTAAATCGGGTACATCCACGAAATTCCGGTCGACTACCGCCCAATAAAAAAATGCCCCGATCTCTCGACCAGGGCATTTCCATTCAACACAACTTAAACAGTCAAACCCAAACGCTTAGTGCGAAACAGCACCACTTGCACCCAGGCCAGTCTGCGAACGAACAAACTGCGGGAAGAACAGCGCCCGCTCATTGTCAGCCGCAGTGGACTTGTCGGTAACTGAGAAGAACCAGATCCCGACAAAGGCAATCATCATCGAGAACAACGCCGGGTACTCATACGGGAAGATGGCCTTCTCGTGATGCAGGATCTGCACCCAGATGGTCGGACCAAGCACCATCAGGCCCACGGCACTGATCAGCCCCATCCAGCCGCCGATCATCGCACCGCGAGTGGTCAGCTTTTTCCAGTACATGGAAAGCAACAGTACCGGGAAGTTGCAGCTCGCCGCGATGGAGAACGCCAGGCCCACCATGAACGCAATGTTCTGGCTCTCGAACAGGATACCCAGACCAATTGCCAGCACCGCCAACGCGATAGTGGTGATTTTCGAGACGCGGATCTCATCCTTCTCGTTGGCCTTGCCCTTCTTGATCACGCTGGCGTACAGGTCGTGGGACACCGCCGAAGCACCGGCCAGGGTCAGACCGGCAACCACTGCCAGAATGGTCGCGAACGCCACCGCCGAGATGAAGCCCAGGAAAATGCTGCCACCGACCGCGTTGGCCAGGTGCACCGCCGCCATGTTGTTACCACCCAGCAACGCGCCAGCAGCGTCTTTGAAGGCGGGGTTGGTGCTGACCAGCAGGATCGCGCCGAAGCCAATGATGAAGGTCAGGATGTAGAAGTAACCAATGAAACCGGTTGCGTACAACACGCTCTTGCGAGCTTCTTTTGCGTCGCTCACGGTGAAGAAGCGCATCAGGATGTGCGGCAGGCCAGCGGTACCGAACATCAGCGCCAGACCGAGGGAGAACGCCGAGACCGGATCTTTCACCAGGCCGCCCGGGCTCATGATCGCTTCAGCTTTCGGGTGAACCTTGATCGCCTCGGAGAACAGCATGTTGAAGTCGAAGTTGACGTGCTTCATCACCATCAGTGCCATGAAGGAAGCACCGGACAGCAGCAAGACTGCCTTGATGATCTGCACCCAGGTGGTCGCCAGCATGCCGCCGAACAACACGTACAGGCACATCAGAATACCGACCATGATCACCGCAACGTGGTAATCGAGACCGAACAGCAACTGGATCAGCTTGCCGGCACCGACCATTTGCGCGATCAGGTAGAACGCCACCACCACCAGCGAACCGCAAGCGGACAGCGAGCGGATCTGGGTTTGCCCCAGGCGATAGGACGCCACGTCGGCAAAGGTGTATTTACCCAGGTTACGCAGGCGCTCGGCGATCAGGAACAGAATGATCGGCCAGCCCACCAGGAAGCCGATCGAATAGATCAGGCCGTCGTAGCCGGAGGTGAACACCAGCGCGGAAATACCCAGGAAGGACGCTGCCGACATGTAGTCACCGGCAATCGCCAGACCGTTCTGGAAACCGGTGATCTTGCCGCCAGCGGCGTAGTAGTCGGCCGCCGAATTATTACGCTTGGAAGCCCAGTAGGTGATGCACAGGGTGGCACCGACGAAGGCGACAAACATCAAGATCGCCGACACATTAAGCGGTTGCTTCTGCACGGCACCGGTCAGGGCGTCAGCCGCCCAGGCGCCAGGCGCGAAAGCTGCGATGCTCAAAAGAGCCATTAGACGGCGGATCATTGCTGAGCCTCCTTGAGAATCGCATTGTTCAGGTCGTCGAATTCGCCGTTGGCGCGTCGCACGTAAATACCGGTCAGGACGAAAGCCGAGACAATCAGCCCGACACCGATCGGTATGCCCCAGGTAATCGAGGACTCAGGGCTGATTTTCGCCCCCAGCACCTGCGGCCCATAGGCAATCAGAAGAATGAATCCGGAGTAAAGCCCTAGCATGATCGCCGAAAGAATCCAGGCGAATCGTTCCCTCTTGCTAACCAGCTCCTTGAAGCGCGGGCTGTTTTGAATCGAGAGGTAAATGCTGTCGTTCATTGTTTTTATCCTCGCAGCACAGATTTAGTTGGAACGGTATCCACTCTATGCGGCTGCGGGGCAGGTTCCAGACGACCTTAGTCTTAGAACCACATGACGGATTCGCCAAATTCCAGCACGCCATAAACAAGTGTGGGAGCGGGCTTGCTCGCGAAGGGGCCATAACATTCAACATTATTGTTGACTGTTACACCGCTTTCGCGAGCAAGCCCGCTCCCACAAGTTAAAGCGAGGTGCCTGTTATTTGGTCCAGACAGCCACACGCTCAGGGTGCTTGGCGACCCAGTCCTTTGCGGCAGCTTCAGGCTTGGCACCGTCCTGAATCGCCAGCATCACCTGGCCAATTTCATCCTTGGATTCCCACTGGAAGTTCTTCAGGAACTTGGCCACTTCCGGCGCCTTGGCCTCCAGGCCCTTGCTGCCGATGCTGTTCACGGTTTCAGCCGCGCCATACACGCCTTTCGGGTCTTCGAGGAAGCGCAGTTTCCACTTGGCGAACATCCAGTGCGGCACCCAACCGGTCACGGCAATGGATTCGTTTTTCTTCTCGGCACGGGTCAGCTCGGCGATCATGCCGGCGCCGGAACTGGCCTTGAGTTGATAGCCGGTCAGGTCGTAGTCCTTGATCGCCTGGTCGGTCTTGAGCATCACGCCTGAACCGGCGTCGATGCCGACAATGCGGTTCTTGAAGGTGTCGTCGGTCTTGAGGTCGTCAATGGACTTGGCCTTGACGTACTCCGGCACGATCAGGCCGATTTTCGCGTCCTTGAAGTTCGGGCCGTAGTCGACGACCTGATCCTTGTTCTTCGTCCAGTACTCACCGTGTGTCACCGGCAGCCAGGCCGACAGCATGGCGTCGAGTTTACCTGTGGCCACGCCCTGCCACATGATCCCGGTGGCAACGGCTTGCAGCTTCACGTCATAACCGAGTTTCTGCCTGATCACCTCGGCAGCCACGTTCGTCGTGGCAACACTGTCCGACCAGCCGTCGACATAACCGATCGTCACTTCCTTCCCGGCGGCACTGGCCACGGTAGAACTGATCGCCAGCACCAAAGCGGCACCTGCGCCCAAGAGTCGTCGCATCTTCATCGTTACTTCCCCGAAAGTGCTGCGCTCGACGGATGCCGAGTCGCTTAAACGTATTGTTATGGTGCACAGCGCCCCCTTCACGCCTCACAGCAAACTCGTCCGAACATCAGCGGAGTACTGACACGCCGATCATCAACCTCAAGCCCATGGCGACCTGCTCTGCCAGCGACCTCAAGCCATCGAGAAACGACATCAGAAAGCCATTAATCTTCAGCGCAACACCCCTCCCTGCCAATCCGCCCGAACTTTGCATGTCAAAATCATGCAGGCCACCAAGCACGCGGTAAATGCAGGTAACATGCGCCGCTTTGCTCCCACACGGCCTGACCATGTCCGCGACATCCCGCTTCCCTTTTGCTGCTTATCTATTCGCTTGCCTGCTCGGGCTGTTTGCCCTCGGTGGCTTCTGGTACGGCATCGGCAAACCGGTGATCCTGCCGGATGTCGCCAGCGCGACGCACAAGCTGCAATGCGCCTCTTACACGCCATTCGACAAAGACCAATCGCCGTTTGACGTGCCATTCAACTTGCGCCCCGAGCGTATGGATGCCGACCTCGCGCTGCTGTCCAAAAGCTTCGAATGCATCCGCACCTATTCCATGACCGGCCTCGAAGCCCTGCCGGACCTTGCGCGCAAGCATGGCTTGAAGCTGATGATCGGCGCCTGGGTCAACAGCAACCCGGTGGACACCGAGAAAGAAGTCAACCTGCTGATCGCCTCGGCCAACGCCAACCCGGATGTGGTGAGCGCGGTGATCGTCGGCAACGAAACCCTGCTGCGCAAGGAAGTCACCGGCGCGCAATTGGCGACGTTGATCAACAAGGTCAAGAGCCAGGTCAAACAGCCTGTCACCTACGCCGACGTCTGGGAGTTCTGGCTCAAGCATCCGGAAATCGCCCCAGCCGTGGACTTCCTGACCATCCACTTGCTGCCGTATTGGGAAGATGATCCGTCGAACATCGACGCCGCCCTGCAACATGTGGCCGAAGTACGCCAGGTGTTCGGCAACAAGTTCGCACCCAAGGATGTGCTGATCGGCGAAACCGGCTGGCCAAGCGAAGGTCGCCAGCGCGAAACCGCCCTGCCGAGCCGGGTCAACGAAGCCAGATTCATTCGCGGCTTTGTCGCCATGGCCGAGCAACAGGGCTGGCACTACAACCTGATCGAAGCCTTCGACCAGCCATGGAAACGCGCCAGTGAAGGTGCGGTCGGCGGTTACTGGGGGCTGTTCGATGCCGATCGCCAGGACAAGGGCGTGCTGGCCGGGCCAGTGACAAACGTACCGTACTGGTCGCAATGGCTGGCGGTGGGCGGCTTGATCTTCATCGGCACGTTGCTGCTCGGTGGACGGCTCCGCACGACGCGCTCGGCACTGGTGCTGCCGCTGCTCGGTGCATTGGCTGCGTGTTCGATTGGCGCCTTTGGCGACCTGGCACGGGTTACCACGCGTTTTACCAGTGAGTGGTTGTGGGTCGGATTGCTGACCGCTCTGAATCTGCTGGTGCTGGCCCATGCCGCACTGACACTGAGTCCGCGTAGCGGCTGGCGCGGACGGGCTTTCAATTTACTGGAGGGTCGTGCTGGGTGGCTGGTGGCAATGGCAGGTTTCGCGGCGGCCGTAATGATGCTGGAACTGGTGTTCGATCCGCGTTATCGCAGCTTCCCGAGTGTCGCGTTCATCGTGCCTGCGCTGGTTTATCTGTGCCGCCCGGTGAACGTGCCGCGGCGCGAGATTGCGTTGCTGACCTTCATCATCGGTGCCGGCATTGCGCCGCAGCTGTTTCGTGAAGGTTTGCAGAATCAGCAGGCCTGGGGCTGGGCGCTGGTGAGTGTGTTGATGGCGGCTGCGTTGTGGCGCTGCCTACGGGTTCGCAAGGCTTGACTCTTTAGCGACTTAACCGGCCTCTTCGCGGGCAAGCCCGCTCCCACAGTAGACCTTCAGTGAACACAAAATTTGTGTGCGACAAAGATCAATTGTGGGAGCGGCGGTGCGGCGATCCGACTTGCTCGCGAAGACGGACTTTTAAACGCCGCGAGAAACCCTGACCAACCGCAACCCGGCAATCACCACCGCAAACACCGCCAACGTCGTGTTGTACAAAGCCAGCGCCGGAAACCCGAACACCAGCGCCAGCACCGCCAGCCACCAGCCTGCCCGCCCCGGCACGACAAAGCCGATGATCGCCGCGCCCAGCGCAGCCCAGCCCAGCACCCCGAAATGGATCATCAGCCCCAGGTTCGATCGCACCTGGCATTCCCAGCGATTCGCTTCATCCACGCAAATGCCGACCCACTGCGCATCCTCCATGAAGCCATAACGCGCGCCATAACTGGCGGCCAGCCATACAGGCAGTAAAACAAGCAGCAGAATCACGGGCAGGCGGCGAGACATGAAACACTCCAATTGGCGAAAAACGGCGGCCAGCTTAATCGTCCGAAAGCGTTTCGCAAGCGATAACAACTGTTAACTGGTCATTCAATCGCTGCAAAGTGTATCGTCCAGCTACTATTACTTCGAAATTAAGCCTGTTTGGTGCCGATGGTTGGCACTTTGGCGCAGATCCGGTGGTCATAGCCTGCGAAATTCATTCGGCACCTTCTTCTAAGGGATTTAGTCATGTTCCGTTCCTTGCGCTTCGCCGCCTTGTTTGGCGGCCTTATATTGAGTGCGTCCGCACTGGCGGTCGATATTGACGCCGCCAGTTACGGCTACCCCCTGACCAATCCGTTCGAGGCGACCATCGCGACCACGCCGCCGGACTTGCGTCCGGAGTTACCCCTGGACGATGACATCGATCAGACAGTGCGCAGCGTCACCTTGCGTCCGGAACGGGCGTTCGAATTGCCGGACAATTTCTGGGCGGTCAAGAAACTCGACTACCGCATTGCCACGCAGGATCACGCCGCGCCGCTGATATTCCTGATCGCCGGCACCGGTGCACGTTATGACAGCAGCCTGAACGAATACCTGAAGAAGCTCTACTACAAGGCCGGTTACCACGTGGTGCAGCTGTCATCGCCCACCAGCTACGACTTCATGAGTTCCGCTTCACGCTTCGCCACGCCGGGTGTTTCCAAGGAAGACGCCGAAGACATGTACCGGGTGATGCAGGCAGTGCGGGCACAGAACCCGAAAGTGCCGGTCACCGATTACTACCTGACCGGGTACAGCCTCGGTGCACTGGACGCCGCTTTCGTCGCGCACCTGGACGAAACCCGCCGCAGCTTCAACTTCAAGAAAGTCCTGTTGCTCAACCCGCCGGTCAACCTCTACACCTCGATCACCAACCTCGACAAGCTGGTTCAGACCGAGGTCAAGGGCATCAACAACAGCACCACGTTCTATGAACTGGTACTGAACAAGCTGACCCGCTATTTCCAGCAAAAGGGCTACATCGACCTCAACGACGCCCTGCTCTACGACTTCCAGCAGTCCAAACAGCACCTGACCAACGAACAGATGGCCATGCTGATCGGCACCTCGTTCCGCTTTTCGGCGGCCGACATTGCCTTCACTTCGGACCTGATCAACCGTCGCGGCCTGATCACCCCACCCAAGTTCCCGATCACCGAGGGCACCAGCCTCACGCCATTCCTCAAGCGTGCACTGCAATGCGACTTCGACTGCTACATCACCGAACAAGTGATCCCGATGTGGCGCGCCCGCACCGACGGCGGCAGCCTGCTGCAACTGATTGACCAGGTGAGCCTGTATGCGCTGAAGGACTATCTGCACGAAAGCCCGAAAATCGCGGTCATGCACAACGCCGATGACGTGATCCTCGGCCCTGGCGACCTGGGCTTCCTGCGCAGGACCTTCGGTGATCGCCTGACCGTTTACCCGTACGGCGGCCACTGCGGCAACATTAACTACCGCGTCAACAGCGACGCCATGCTGGAGTTCTTCCGTGGCTAAATATCTCCTGCTTTTCGCAGCGTTACTCTGTGCAGGCGTCGCCAATGCAGACAACAGCAAAGCCAACGCCCCCGTGGTCGTCGACAGTGACGGCTTCAAGGAACCGCTGAGCAAACTCAAATTCAACCCGGGCCTGGACCAACGCGAGTTCGAGCGCTCGACGCTCAGCGCACTGGCTGTCTACGATCCGCTGGAAGAGTGGAACCGGCGCGTCTATCACTTCAACTACCGCTTCGACCAATGGGTGTTCCTGCCGGTGGTCAATGGCTACCGCTACGTCACCCCGAGCTTCCTGCGTACCGGTGTCAGCAACTTCTTCAACAACCTCGGCGACGTGCCAAACCTGTTGAACAGCCTGCTGCAACTCAAGGGCCAGCGCTCGCTGGAAACCACCGGACGCTTGCTGCTCAACACCACCATCGGCATCGCCGGCCTGTGGGACCCGGCCACCGCCATGGGCCTGCCGCGCCAAAGCGAAGACTTCGGCCAGACCCTGGGCTTCTACGGCGTACCGGCCGGCGCTTACTTCATGCTGCCGATCCTCGGTCCGTCGAACCTGCGTGACACCGGCGGCCTGGCGGTGGATTACACAGCCGAGAGTGCGATCAACTTCCTCAACGTCGCCGAAGTCAGCTCCAACCATCCGGAAGTGTGGATCCTGCGCGGCATCGACAAGCGCCACCAGACCAACTTCCGCTATGGCCAGATGAACTCGCCGTTCGAGTACGAGAAAGTGCGTTACGTGTACACCGAAGCGCGCAAGTTGCAGATCGCCGAGTAATTCCGGCAGCTGTAAATCAATGTGGGAGCGGGCTTGCTCGCGAATAGGGTGTGTCATTCGACATCATTGTGTCTGACACACCCTATTCG